>CAYWBX010000523.1:0-3255 GCA_964456015.1 uncultured Hyphomicrobiaceae bacterium
GAGGAACTCGACAGGCTCTGCTCGGCGTTTGTGGCGAAAGGCGTCCGCAAGCTCAGGATTACTGGCGGCGAGCCGCTGGTTCGGAAGAATATCCTGTGGTTGTTCAAGGCGCTGTCGCGCCACCTCAAGACTGGCGCGCTGGAGGAGCTGACGTTGACGACGAACGGCAGCCAGTTGCCGAAGTACGCGGCTGATCTCGCAGCGATCGGCGTTCGGCGGGTCAACATCTCGCTTGATACGTTGAACCCAGACAGGTTCCGGGCGATCACGCGCTGGGGCGACTTTGGTCAGGTGATGGCGGGGCTCGAGGCAGCGGAGCGCGCCGGCCTCAAGGTCAAGCTCAACGCGGTGGCGCTTAAGGGCGTCAACGAGGACGAGATCGAGGATCTCGTGCGATTTGCGCACGGGCGCGGCGCCGATCTGACGCTGATCGAGACCATGCCGCTCGGCGAAATCGACGGCGACCGAACCGATCAGTATCTGCCGTTGTCAATCGTGCGCGCACGCCTCATGGATCGTTTCACGCTCACCGACATCCCCTACAGAACCGGCGGACCAGCACGCTACGTCGAGGTGAAGGAAACGGGTGGGCGGCTCGGCTTTATCACGCCGCTCACGCACAACTTTTGCGAAAGCTGCAACCGTGTGCGGCTCACGTGCACCGGCACGCTCTACATGTGTCTCGGCCAGGAAGACGCCGCGGATCTGCGAGCGCCTTTGCGTGCCTCAAGCGACGATGCAGCGGTTCTGGCAGCCATTGACGAGGCAATCTCGCGCAAACCGAAGGGCCACGATTTTGTCATCGACCGTCGCACCAGAAAGCCCGCCGTACAACGACACATGAGCGTCACCGGCGGGTGATCGCGGCACCCGGCGGCGCCGGGTAGCGAGGACGGCGCACCATGGCATCTGGGGGCGAAGGGGGCGAGCCCGCCTCGCAGGACAGACAAACGGTCGCCTTTCGGGGGCCATCCAACGTTCGCGGCATCGTGGCGATGATCGGCGCGTGCGCGTCCTTCGCGTGCGGCGACACGATCATGAAGCTCGTCTCGGAAATGGCTCCGACGAGCGAGCTGATCTTCATCCGCGGCATTTTTGTGCTTCTCGGAGCGGCGGCGATCTCGGTTTACCTCGGGGCGTTCGCCGTGGTGCATCGCGCGATGTCGCGGATGATGGCGCTGCGAGCCGCCGGCGACACGACGGGTGCCTGGAGCTTCCAGATGGCGCTGGCCCGAATGCCGTATGCGGATCTTTCCGCAATCGGGCAGCTCACGCCACTCAGCATCACAGCCGCTTCCGCGTTGTTCCTTGGCGAGCGGGTCGGCTGGCGGCGCTGGACGGCGACGGCGGCCGGCCTTGTCGGCGTCCTGCTCATCATCAAGCCGGGCTCAAGCGCGTTCACGTGGTGGGCGCTGGTCGGGCTCGGTGCGGTGCTCGGCGCGACGGTTCGCGACTTGGCGACGCGAAAGGTGGACCCTGGCGTGCCGTCGCCGCTGATCACGGTGTTCTCGGCGGGGCTCACGGCGCTGACAAGCCTTGCGGTCGGGCTCGGCGGAGGATGGACGTGGCCATCGTGGACGCTCGTCGGCGGCCTCTTTCTCGCGGCCGTGTTCTCGCTCGTCGGGCAGCAATGCACGATCCTTGCCGTGCGCACCGGCGACATCTCGGCCGTAATGCCGTTCCGCTACATGATCATCATCTTCGCGATCATCTCGGGCATCATGGTGTTCGGCCACGTCCCGGATCTCATGGCGCTTGCAGGGATCGTGATCGTGTGCGCAGCCGGTCTCTACACTTTCTACCGCGAGCAGCATCTCAGACAACAGTCAAGTCGGCGATCCCGATCGTGACAGCGAAGTGCCTGCACCAACGGAGCATGCGAAGGCTCAGATGAAAGTAGCCTCGACAACCGCCGATAGCAGCCGGAACCTGGCCGCCATCACCGCTATGGTCATCTCAATGCTGATCTTCAGCCTGAGTGACGTGGTGATGAAACTGATCGGCTCGCGAATGCCGGTCGGACAGCTGATGCTCTTGCGCGGCATCATCGCGACGGTGCTCATTCTGGCTCTCGCCCATGCGACGGGAGTTCTCGCTCAGGCGCATCTCATGCTGCAGCCGAAGGTGCTGGCGCGTTCGCTTGCCGAGGCGATCTGCTCGGTTCTCTATTTCGTTGCCCTGATGCGCATGTCGCTCGCCGACGTCGCTGCCATCAGTCAGTTTGCCCCGCTCGCCGTCATGGCGGGCGCGGCGCTCATCCTCGGCGAAGCGGTCGGCTGGCGGCGCTGGACGGCGGCGGGAGTTGGCTTCCTTGGCGTACTGTTGATCGTAAAGCCGGGCACCAGCGCCTTCCAGCCAGCCGCGCTCATTATGCTTGCCTCGATGCTGTTCGTCGCCATTCGCGATCTGTTCACACGCCGTCTGCCGGCGGGCCTGCCGACGGTGCTGGTGACGGCGGCGGCGATCATCGCTGTCATGCTGACGGGGGCTGTCATGACGCCGTTCGAGACCTGGCATACCCCAAGCCGGCTCGAATGGGCGCTGTTACTCTTTTCGGGCGTGGCGGTGATCGGCGGCTTCATGCTCGGCATCCAGGCGCTCAGGTCGGGCGATATCGGAGTCGTCTCGCCGTTTCGTTACAGCTTTGTGCTGTTCGCGACGCTTCTGTCGTTTGCGGTCTTCGGCGAAATTCCCGATGGGCTCGGCTTCGCAGGAGTTCTTCTCATCGTCGCGTCGGGTCTTTACTCGCTGCACCGCGAAAGAATTCGCCGGGGAGAACCGCCTTTGACGGCCGCCGGAAGCGATGGGGTCATGGGTGGGCTGCGGCACAGACGGACGATGGCGGGGAAAACCGAGGCTCCATGACCGACAACATGCGCGGGATTCTGGCGATCCTCGCCTCGGCGACTGGCTTCGTCATCAACGACGCGCTGGTCAAGCTCGTCACGGAGGAGCTGCCGACAAGCGAGATCATCGTTGTGCGAGGCGTGATGGCGACGGCAATTCTGGCCGCCGCCGCCGCATTTGCGAGGGCATGGCGTCCGCCGCGCGCGTTCATGCAGCCCGCCATGCTGATCCGTCTCGTGACCTCGGCGCTCTCAACGCTGTGCATCGTCGCGGCGCTGCGCTACCTTCCCCTCGCGACGACGACCGCCATCCTGCAGGTGACCCCGCTCGTCGTCACGGCGGGGGCGGCGTTGCTGCTTGGCGCCCCGGTCGGCTGGCGGCGCTGGACCGCCTCGGTGGCTGGTCTCT
>CAYWBX010000524.1:0-3246 GCA_964456015.1 uncultured Hyphomicrobiaceae bacterium
CCTCGCACTGCTGCGGGCAGATGAAGTGAATGTGGCTGTCGAAGCCGCCGGCGGTAACGATCTTGCCTTCGCCGGCAATGACGTCGGTGCCTGGCCCGATGACGATGTCGACGCCGGGCTGGATGTCGGGATTGCCGGCCTTGCCGATCCTGAAGATGCGGCCCTGCCTGATGCCGATGTCGGCCTTGACGATGCCCCAGTGGTCGAGGATCACCGCGTTGGTGATCACGGTGTCGACAGCGCCCTTGGCGTTGGTCGTCTGCGACTGGCCCATGCCGTCGCGGATCACCTTGCCGCCGCCGAACTTCACCTCCTCACCGTAGATTGTCAGGTCCTTCTCGACCTCGATCACGAGATCGCTGTCGGCGAGACGGATTTTGTCGCCGGTCGTCGGACCGAACATCTGCGCATAGGCCGCTCGCGAGAGTCGCATTGGCATTTTGCTTCCCTAGGGCTTGATCTCGTGACTGCGCGTCGCCTGGCTTGCGACCAGCACCCAGCTCTTCTCGGTGCGCGTGAACACCTGAATCCACTTGACCGCATAGGTCTTGCCGTCGGTCCTGGACTTTATCGGGCTCGTGCCGGTGGCGACCGCGACCCAGTCGTTGGGGACGCGGATCTGCAGCTCGAGCGTCTCGGACGTCTCGATCAGCGGCTCGCCGGTGACGGCCGAGACGATGCGAGCGTCTCGATTGTCGGTCTTGCCGGAGGTGTGCGTATGCGTGAAGCCCGGGTGATACATCTCCTTGAGCTTCACCGCGTCTTTGGCCCTTACGGCATCGGCGATGGCCTTGCGGAAGGCCGTGATTTCCTCACCCACCGCCTGCTCGGCGGCCTGATTGAGGATCGACGGCGGATGCGCGTGCGCGGCGGTTGCCGCTGAGAGGCCAAACAGGAGCAGGAAGGCAAGGGCAGGGACAGCTGATCGCCTCATTTGCGGCCCTTTCGCTTGCCAGCCGCCAGCTTTCCCATGATGGCCTGACGGAAGCCATAGACCTCCCCCCTGCCGGCGAAGGCGACGAGCTGAACCTCGCGCGTCTGCCCCGGCTCGAAGCGCACGGCGGTGCCGGGGGCGATGTCGAGCCGATAGCCTCGCGTTCTCTCGCGCTCGAAGGCCAGCGCGGGATTGGTCTCGTAAAAATGGTAATGGCTGCCGACCTGGATCGGCCGGTCGCCGGTATTGGCGACGGTGAGGCGAATGGTCGGGCGGCCGGCGTTGAGCTCGATGTCGCCCGGTGCTGTGAGGACCTCGCCGGGTTTCATGGCCGATCCTGCTTGCGGCCGGCACGTCGGAGAGCCGCTTTCGCTGCACCTCGCCGTCCCCATCGATATGAGATGACCCCAACGATAAAACAGAGCGCCAGAAACGCCAGATGGTCGGGCTCGGCGTAATGCGCAGCCAGCTCCATCAGCGACATGTGGGAATGACCACCGGGGTGGGCGCCGGCGGGCGAGGACAGCAGGAGGCCACTCGCGGCAAGCGGCAAACGAAGCTTCATCGTGACCTCCGTCATCGGATCGGGTTGTGCACGGTGACGAGCTTGGTGCCGTCGGGGAACGTCGCTTCGACCTGGACGTCGTGAATCATCTCGGCGATGCCATCCATGACCTGATCGCGCCGCAGGACATTGGCGCCTGCCGTCATCAGCTCGGACACCGAGCGGCCGTCACGGGCCCCCTCGACGACGAAATCGGTGATGAGGGCGATCGCCTCAGGGTGATTGAGCTTGACGCCGCGCTCGAGGCGGCGGCGCGCAACGACGGCGGCCATGGCGATGAGCAGCTTGTCCTTTTCCCGCGGGGTGAGATTCATGCGATGTCGGTCTCCTCAGTTCGCCCACACGCGGGGCAGGTCGCGGTCATGGAGATGGCGCACGGCGCGCGCAACGTCCCGGCGAACCGCAGCCGGATCGGCGTCGGCAAAGCGCGCCACCAGCATCCCGTTCCAGACGCTCGCGCCGCAGCTCGAGACGGCGGTTGCGAGCACCGTGCGCAGGCCAGCGATCCGATCCTCGGCGTCGGGGGAAACGAGCAGGATCAGCGCGACGGCGCGGCCGCCGCCGGCCACGGCGGGACGGGCAAGAAGCCGGCCCACATGGCCTTCGAGGCGGACCGCATCGGCAAAGACGAGGCGGCCATCGCGACGGATGCGCCAATGGTCGAGAAGCCGGCCGGGGCCGGGGATCTCGCCGCTCGCGATGCGGCCGAAGGTGATGGCTTCGACCATGAGCAGCTGCGATGAGGATGAAAGATCGGCTTCGAATCGCCGCACGAGCCGGCTTCCGGAAAAAAGGATTGTCTCCTGCGGCAACCAGGCGAGCCGCGCGGCGTCGCCAATTCGAAGCGCGATGTCGATCTCGGTGTCCGGCCCGGCGGAGCGATAGACGCGCTCGGCGGCCTGCGTCGCGAGGACGACGTCGGCGCCGGGCTCGAGCGAGGTTTCGAAGCGCAGCCTGTCGCCGCCGACGACGCCGCCACCGGTGTTGATGAGCACGGCCTCGGCGTGGCTGGCGTCGATCGCGGGCATTAGCAGGCGCCAGCCGCCGGTCTCATGCAGCTCGGCGATGCGGGTTTGCGCACCTGCCGAGGCGAAGCGCGCGGTCACGCCACCGACCGCGCGCATCCGGCCGAGCGCTTCGGGCGGGGACGACATTTCCAGTTCAGACCGAAAGCCGGCGACGGACATCCGCTTCCACCATGTCCTTGCGGGCGCCGCTCAGAACGACCTGGCCGCGGTCCATGACGGCATAGCTGTCGGCCAAATCGCGAGCGAACTCGAAGTACTGCTCGACCAGCAGAATGGCCATCTCGCCAGCGCGGCGCAAGAGTTCGATGGCGCGCGCGATGTCCTTGATGATCGACGGCTGGATTCCCTCGGTCGGCTCGTCGAGAACGAGGAGCTTCGGCCGCATCACGAGCGCACGGGCGATGGCGAGCTGCTGCTGCTGGCCGCCCGAGAGGTCGCCGCCGCGCCGACGCAGCATGTCCTTCAATACGGGAAAGAGTTCGAACACCGTATCGGGAATGAACCGGCTCTTCCTCGGTACCGCGGCGAAGCCGGTTTCGAGGTTCTCGCGCACGGTGAGCAATGGGAAGATCTCGCGGCCCTGCGGAACGTAGGCGATGCCGCGATGGGCGCGTTCCTCGGGCGAGAGCGCGGCGATGCTCTCGCCGTTCCAGAGGATGTCGCCCGCCGATACTTTCTGATGGCCGCAGATGGCGCGCAGCAAGCTGGTCTTGCCGACA
>CAYWBX010000525.1:0-3242 GCA_964456015.1 uncultured Hyphomicrobiaceae bacterium
GGCCCAGCCCATAGGTCGGTCCCTGAGCGAGCCGCTCGGCCATGGCGCTAACCTCGGCCTCGAAGCTGGCGTCGTCGATGGCCTTCCAGATCATCCCCCAGGCCTCGGCCTGCTCTGCCGTCACGGGTTCGGCGAGCATGGCCATGGCACGGGCGCGGGCGCCGCCGACGAGACGCGGGAGAAAGTAGGTTCCACCGCAATCCGGAACGAGGCCGATGCGGGCGAAGGCTTGCAGGAAGCTCGCCGAACGCTTCGCAAGCACGATGTCGCAGGCGAACGCCAGACTGGCGCCGCCGCCGGCAGCAATGCCGTTGACCGCACCGACGATCGGCTTCGGCAGACGGCGCATGCGCTCGATCATCCCGTTGTAGCGCTCGACGACGGGACCGACGTCGGGCTGAGGTCCGCTGGCGCTGTAGACCTCGCCGCTCAGGTCCTGACCGGCGCAGAAGGCCCGCCCCGCCCCCGTCAGCACCACCACGCGGCAATCGGGATCACGCTCGGCCCGATCGAGCCCCGCCATCATCGCCTCGTGGAGATCGCGGTTGAGGGCATTGAGCCGCTCCGGGCGGTTCAGCGTCAGCCGCAGCACCCCGCCCGCCTCGGAAACCAGCACCGTTTCGTTCGCCATGATGAATTCCTGCCATTCCTGTCCCGGGCACAATGGCCCCCTCGGTGCTTGGCCACAGTCCCTGGTCTTCAATGCATCTTGCGCCGCCGTGCGTTCCGGCTCACTGGCCGACTTGCGGCATCCGGCGCCGAGCGGGAACTCGGGGACGGGCCGCGGCCGGGAGGTCGCGAATGCCAGCCGAGTTGCGTCGAGCCGGCATTGGCAAGCAAGGACAGTTTACGCAGGGCGCTTCGACCGGTAGACACCCGTCCAGAGGCTGACTAGCACTGAGCCGACGCGACAGGGGCCGGAGCGCCGATGTTCAAAAAGATCCTTATCGCCAATCGAGGCGAGATCGCCTGCCGGATCATCAAGACGGCGCGCAGAATGGGCATCAAGACGGTGGCTGTCTACTCCGATGCCGACCGCGATGCCGTGCATGTCGCCATGGCGGATGAGGCGGTGCATATCGGACCGGCCCCCGCCGCGCAATCGTACCTCGTGATCGAGAACATCATTGCAGCTTGCAAGGCGACGGGGGCTGAGGCGGTGCATCCCGGCTACGGCTTCCTGTCCGAGCGGGAAGCCTTTCCGATTGCGCTCGAAGCAGCGGGAATTGTGTTCATTGGACCGAACCCGAAGGCCATCGCGGCGATGGGGGACAAGATCGAGTCCAAGAAGGCGGCCGCGCGGGCGAAGGTCTCGACGGTGCCCGGCTATCTCGGTGAGATCCCGGACGCCAGACAGGCGGTGAAGATCGCCGCCGAGATTGGCTATCCGGTGATGATCAAGGCGTCGGCCGGCGGCGGCGGCAAAGGGATGCGCATCGCCCACGACGCCAAGGAATGCGAGGAGGGCTTCGCGCTTGCCCGATCGGAGGCAAAGTCTTCGTTCGGCGACGACCGGGTCTTCATCGAGAAGTTCATCGAGAACCCGCGCCACATCGAGATTCAGGTGCTCGGCGACAAACACGGCAATGTCGTTCATCTCGGCGAGCGGGAATGCTCGATCCAGCGGCGCAACCAGAAGGTCATCGAAGAGGCTCCCTCGCCGCTCCTCGACGAGAAGACCCGCCGGGCCATGGGCGAGCAAGCCGTCGCGCTCGCCCGGGCGGTCGGCTACGACAGTGCCGGCACCGTGGAGTTCGTCGCCGGCCAGGACCGGTCGTTCTATTTTCTCGAGATGAACACCAGGCTGCAGGTCGAACACCCCGTGACCGAGATGGTGACGGGCCTCGATCTCGTCGAGCAGATGATCCGCGTGGCAGCCGGCGAGAAACTGGCGTTCAAGCAGAGCGACGTCAAGCTCAAGGGTTGGGCGGTCGAGAGCCGCATCTACGCGGAGGACCCCTACCGCAACTTTCTGCCCTCGATCGGCCGCCTGGTGAAGTATCGGCCGCCGCAGGAGGGCTCGGCCGGCGGGCTCACGGTGCGCAACGATACCGGCGTGGCCGAGGGCGGCGAGATCTCGATGTTCTACGATCCGATGATCGCCAAGCTTGTCACGCATGCCCCGACGCGAGAGGCGGCCATCGATCTGCAGGCGGAGGCGCTCGATGCCTTCCACATCGACGGCATCCAGCACAACATCCCGTTCCTGACGGCGCTCATGCAGCACCCGCGCTGGCGCTCCGGAAGGATCTCCACGGGCTTCATTCGCGAAGAGTTTCCGCAAGGGTTCAAGGCGCGGGATCCGGCGCCTGAAGAGATCGACATGCTGGCGGCTGTAGCGGCAGCCATCGACCATGTGAGCAATCTGCGGCGCAGAGCGATCACGCAACAGATGTCCGGCGAAGCCGTAACGTTCCGCAAGCGCCGCGTGGTGCTTCTGGACAGGAACGAACGGCGGCTCGACATCACGGGGCAATGGGGCGAACCGTTCTATGTGGCGCTGGCGGGTGTCGGCGAGGAGCGGGGAGCGACCATGGAAATCGCGTCGCGCTGGTGGCCGGGCGAGCCGGTCTGGTCCGGAAAGGTTGGCGATCGCGAAATCTCGGTGCAGGTTCGGCCGATACTTAACGGAATGGAACTGTCCTGGCGCGGCATCTCGACCCGCGCGTGGGTCTACACCGAGCGCGAGGCGGAACTCGCCAAGCTCATGCCGGAAAAGGCGGCAGCCGACACAACAAAGATGCTTCTCTGCCCGATGCCGGGTTTGGTCAAGGCTATCCACGTGACCGCCGGTCAACAAATCAAGGCCGGCGACGCTCTGGCGGTCGTCGAGGCGATGAAGATGGAGAACATCCTCCGGGCTGAACGCGACGGGACGGTCAAAAAGGTCAATGCCAAGGCCGGAGACAGTTTGGCTGTCGACGCCGTCATCATGGAATTCGCCTGAGTCGGGCGCCGGAAGGGGCGCCTCGCGCGGCAACGGCCGCGCTTCGACGCAGAACGCGGCGGAGCGAAGCTAGCCAGGAGCGTCTCGACCGTAGACCGCCGGACGTCCACGTTCGCCGAAGTCGGAACTATCGACAGATCATGACCCTCTCGAGCCTTTACGATCCGCTGCCCATCGTCGATGCGCACCACCATTTGTGGGACCTCGAGGGCGAGCTCAGATACCCGTGGCACACAAGCGGCGAGCACGCCTATCACGGCGACACCGTCGGTGCGATGTCCGCTGGCGCGCGTGG
>CAYWBX010000526.1:0-3239 GCA_964456015.1 uncultured Hyphomicrobiaceae bacterium
GTTGGTTCCCGTCGATCGGGAGGGACGGCTCGCGGCTCGCCGACTCGAAGTCCTTGCCGACGGCGTTTGCGACGCCTTCGTGCTGAGTTTCTTCGAGCGGATGCGCGGGCCGGATCGCCAAAGCACGGAGTGGCTTCAACGCCAGCAGCGCAAGATCGACGGCGGGCTTGCCGAGATCGCGCGCACGCTGGGTGACCGGGAGTTTGCGGTCGGCGGCGCGTTCGGGCTCGGAGATATCGCGGCGGCAACCGTGCTCGGCTACCTCGCGGTCCGCTGGCCGGAGTTCGACTGGCAGAGCCGGCACCCAAATCTCGCCGTCTACAGCGCCCGCATGGAACAGCGGCCATCGTTCGCCGCGACCCGTCCGGTCCCGCAGCGGATAACAGACACGGTGGTCTAGGGGCGGGTTGCGGCGCGCACTTTCGCACTTGGGGGGCGTATGGCTTCGCGGAATGCGATCGCCGGTCTTGTTATTGCGACGGGCGCCCTCGTTCTCTTCATCGGCGGCGGGGCGCGCTTCGCGATCGGTCTCACGCTGAAGCCGATCGAGGCGGAGCTTGCGGGCGGCCGTTCGACGATCGGCCTTGCCGTCGCGGTGTTTCAGCTGGTGTCGGCGACCGCCATGCTCGGGGCGGGGCGGCTTGCCGACCGCATCGACCTCAGACTCGTTTTGGGACTTGGCGTGCTTGTTGCCGGAGCGGGGATGCTTGCGGTCGCGGCGATCGGCGCGCCCTGGCAGCTCGTCCTGTGCTACGGGCTCGTCTTCGGCCTCGGCAACGGCGTCGCGTCGGTCATTCCGGTCGGCGTGCTGGTCACGCGGCATGCGCCGGATCGCGCCGGGCTCGCGAACGCGATCGCGCTCGCCGGGCTGGGGCTTGGACAGCTTATCGTCATGTGGGGCCTTGCCGAGGTGCTCGACACCATCGGCTGGCGCGCCGTCTATGTCTGGCTCGGCGCGCTGCATCTTGCGGTCGTGCCGGTGTTCCTGGCGGCTATCGGCTTCGTGATGCGCCAGTCCGCCGCATCCGGCCATCCGGGCAAAGCCGCGAGCGGGACGCCCGGCGATATGTCGGTCCTCGCGGCCCTCTCCGCGCGCCGGTTCTGGCTGCTGCTGGCGGTCTATGCGCTCTGTGGATTGCAGGACTTCTTCGTCACAACGCATGTCGTAGCGCTCGCCCAGGATCGGGGCATGGAAGCGGTGCGTTCCGGGCAGCTCCTCGCGCTCATGGGGCTCATGATGCTCTTGGGCGTGCTGGCGGCCGGCTGGTCGAGCGATCGGATCGGGCCGGTCGTGGCGACTTTCCTCGCCTTCGCCGTCCGGGTCGTCGTCTTTGCGGCCGTCCTCCTGGAGCCGGGCGTCATTACGGTCACGGTCTTCGCGCTTGCGTTCGGCGCGACGTTTCTGGTCACGGCGCCGCTCACCGTCATCTTCGTCCGCGAAGCCTTCGGCACGCGCAATCTCGGCGCGCTGACGGGTCTGATCACCATGGTGCATCACATCTTCGGAGGGCTCGGCGGACTTCTCGGCGCGTGGCTCTTCGATGCGAGCGGGGGCTACGAGGCCGCGCTCTTCCTCATGCTCATCACATCGCTTGCCGGCGCGGGGCTCACGCTTGGCCTCAGGCGACCTCAGCCGGCGCCCGGCGCGCTCAGCGCAGGGGATGCAAAGGCGGACCCTCGACAATCCGGTTCCTGAGCCGACCGAGCTCTTCGATTGCGATTTCGACCTCGTCGCCTGGCTTGAGCCAGGGGTATCTGTCCTCGCCGTGCGTGAGCGACAGTTCGGCGATGCAGCCCGTCCCGCATGTCCCCGAGCCCAGGATGTCGCCGGCGAGCACGTTCGTCCCGCGCGCGGCAAACGACAGCATCTCCTCGAACGACCAGTAGATGTCGGCGAAGTTGGCGCGCGAGTACTCCCGCCCGTTGACGGTGGCGGTGATGGCGAGATCAAATCCCTTGGCCTTGCGCTTTGCCTCGAGTTCGTCGGCGGTCACGAAGACCGGACCGAGGCTCGTCGCGAAGTCCTTGCCCTTGGCCGGTCCGAGTCCGACCAGCATCTCCTTGCGTTGCAGGTCGCGCGCGCTCCAGTCGTTCATGATCATGTAGCCAGCGATGTGCGCGCGGGCCTCAGCGACCGAGATGTTCGAGCATCGCCGACCAACGACGGCCGCCACCTCGACCTCGAAATCCATTTTCTCGCAGCCGGGCGGGATGGCGATTGCGTCGCCGGTCGTCGAAAGCGCCGACGGATTGGTGAAGTAGAACACCGGGATCTCGTACCATTCGGCGACCATCTCAAGGCCGCGGCTCCTGCGGCCAGCCTTGACGTGCTGCTCGAAAGCGTAGAAGTCGCGGATCGCCGGCGGCTGCGCGATCGGCGGGCGCAGCTTGAGGCCTTCGAAATCATGAACGGCAACGGGGTTCGCCGCCGCCCGCTCGCCTGCGCGCTGCAGGCGCTCGCCGTCGTCGCCGAGGAGCGACATCAGATCTGTTGCCTCGGGATGCTCGTGCACCTTCTCGCCGATGAGACGCCCGATTCGATCCTCGCCGCTTGCCGTCCGAAATGCCACCCAGCGCATGGCTCACCTCATGAAGATCAGCATCCAACGCAGGCTTGCGCCGCCTGGCGCCGTCAGGGGCCGACGGCGGCCGCCTCCTCCTCGACTGGCTCGGTGAAGCCGCCTTCGGCTACGAGACGGGAGAACAATCCGCCCGCCTTGACGAGATCGCGGAACCGCCCGCGCTCCACGATGCGGCCGGCATCGAGCACGAGGATCGTGTCGGCGTTGGCGACGGTCGACAGCCGGTGGGCGATGATGAACGTCGTGCGCCCCTTGCGAAGGGCGTCGAGCGCCCGCTTGATGCGGCCCTCGGTCTCCGTGTCGAGCGCGCTGGTCGCCTCGTCGAGAATGAGGATCGGCGCGTCCTTCAGAATGGCGCGCGCGATCGCGACCCGCTGGCGTTCGCCGCCCGAGAGCGACTGGCCGCGCTCGCCGATGACGAAGCCGTAGCCGCCGGGCTTCTTCATGATGAAGTCGTGGGCCTCCGCGAGCCGCGCCGCCCGCTCGACCTCCGTGTCCGGCGCATCGGGCCGGCCGACCCGGATGTTTTCGGCGATGGTGCGGTTGAAGAGGCCTGCGTCCTGGAACACGACGGCGATGGCGTGGCGCACCGAATGCAGCGTCGCATCAGCGATATCCATACCGTCGATCAGGATGCGGCCCTCGTCCGGCTGGCGC
>CAYWBX010000527.1:0-3226 GCA_964456015.1 uncultured Hyphomicrobiaceae bacterium
GCTCGCTCGACGAAGGCGGTCTGGCGGGTCTCGAGGAGGAGCGGCGGCTTGCCTACGTCGGTATCACCCGGGCGCGACGGCGCGCCTACATCTCCTTCGCGCAGAACCGGCGCACGCGGGGCCTCTATCAGTCGGCCAGCCCGTCACGCTTCATCGACGAGCTTCCGGAAGCGCATGTCGAGGTCGCCGAGGCCAAGACGCCATTCGGGTCCACCTACGCAAGCTTCGGCCGCCAGAACCCCTATGGCGCGAGCCGCTTCGATGACGCACCCCCCGCCTTCGCATCGCGCTACGAAACGCCCGGTTGGCAGCGCGCTCGGCAAGCCTCGCAAGCGCCGCGATCTCAGACCGGCAGTCCGCGAAAGCCTCCCCGCACGATCGAAGGGCGACTCGTCGCATCGGCCATCGACGACGCCGGTTATGCTGCAGGGGAGCGTATCAAGCATCCGAAGTTCGGCGGCGGCACGGTCGTCGGCATCGACGGCACCGCCCTGACGATCGAATTCGACAGCGGCGACAGAAAGCGTGTCGTCGCAAGCTTCGTCGAGCGGGAATAGACGCAAGAGCGCCACGCCGCCCGCCGTCATGGCACCCGTTGCCCCTTCCAGTGATCCGTGCAGGGGGCGCCGTTTCCCGGAAATGGCGTTGGCTTGCCGCGCTTCGGCTGCTAAGGATGCTCCGGGGACAGCCAATTTCCGGATGCGACGCGTGCCGAGTTCGTTTCCGCTCTTGTTGCGTGGGTTCATTGCACTCGCACTGACCATCTTGACCGGTTGTGCAACCGAGATCATCCGCAACCCTGTTCCCGCCGCCGCGGCCGCTGATCTGCCGCCGCTCGTGGCGCTCGAGGGCGGTCGCACATGGGGCGACGAGGTGCCGGTCGACATCCGCGCCGAGTTCAAACGGCACCTGCCGAACATGACGCGGCTCGCGCATGAGGCGCGCGTCACCAAGAACGGCAAGCTGCAGGTCAACATCCTGGCACTGTCCGGCGGCGGTCCCGACGGCGCTTTCGGCGCCGGGGTTCTGACGGGCTGGACGCAACGCGGCGACCGGCCCGAGTTCCATCTCGTCACCGGCGTCTCGGCCGGCGCCATCATCGCGCCGTTCGCCTTCCTCGGTCCGGATTACGATCCTGTGCTGAAGGAGATCTGGACGCAGTACCAGACAAACCAGCTGCTGACCCCGCAGATTCTCCCTGGCATCCTCGGCGGCCCGGCGCTTGCCGATACTTCGCCGCTCAGGCATCTCATCGCCAAGTACGTTGACCGAGCCTTCCTCGCCAAGGTCGCGGCGGAGTACCGGCGTGGCCGCGTGCTCACCGTCGGCACGACGAATCTCGATGCCAAGAGGCCGGTCGTCTGGAACATGGGCGAGATCGCGCTCAAGGGAACGCCGGAGGCGGTCGAGCTCTTCCGCGACGTGATCCAGGCCTCGGCGGCGATCCCGGGACTCTTTACGCCGGTCAACATCAAGGTCGTCGTCAACGGCCGGACGTACGACGAGCTGCACGTCGACGGCGGCGTCACCCGGCAGGTCTACGTCGCGCCGCTCAACGTTCCCTATGAGCAGTATAATCAATTCTATTCCCGACCGCCGCAACGCCGACTGTTCATCATCCAGAACGGCAAGCTCACAGCCGAGTACGAGCCGGTCGAGGAAAAGACGCTGCCCATCGCCGCGACCTCGATCTCGACTTTGCTCACCAGCCAGAGCCGCGGCGACATCTACCGCATCTACCGCATGGCGCTTGATGCGGGTGTCGACTTCCACATGCTGGCGATCCCGGACACATTCCAGGTTCAGCGCAAGCAGGCGTTCGACCCGGTCTATCAGAAGGCGCTGTTCGAGGAGGGTGTCCGTCTTGGCCGCTCGCCCAACGCATGGTCGCGCTCGCCGCCCTACCTGCATCCGGGACAGCGCCTCATCATCCCACAGCCGACGCGGAAGCCCGAGCGAGTTGCGCCGCCAGCCGACGCGGCGCCCACCTGGAATGCGTTTCTCCAGTAGATTGCGCAGCTCGGGCTGGACGGCTCGGCGAGGGTCGCAATCAGCCAGCGAGCGCGTTCCGCAAGGCCTGCCCGATGCGCAAGACTTTGCCCGACTGGCTGACGAGCACGACGGTGACGCTCGCCGAAAAGATCGCCTCATCGCCGCGCGCGATGGACTGATCAAGAACGAGCGTCGCGGCGGTCAGCTCCTTCACCCGTGTCGTCACCTCGAGCACGTCGTCGATGCGGGCGGGCTTCAGGAACTCGAGGCTCATGCGGCGCACGACGAAGGCCGCCGGCTCCCGTCCGCCGGCTCCCGCCATCAAGGCGCGATGGTCGTTGCCAAGGAGGCGCAGGAAATCCGACCGGCCGCGCTCACAGAAGCGTACATAAGAGGCATGGTAGACGAGGCCCGAGAAATCGGTGTCCTCGAAATAGACCCGTACCGGCAGCACGTGGCGGCGCGCCGCGCCCTCGCCGAGAATGCGGCCCGCAAGCTCGGGCCAAGCGCGAGCATCGCCCATCATGGCACCTCCTCGCCGTCGGCAATTTTCTGCCGACGGTTGCGCACGGTTTCAAGAACCACGGCAGCCGCCCGCCCGCTCGGAGTGCCGCTCGCCAGCTCGAGCAACCCCGGCACGCGCGCGAGCGCGCGAAGCTGAGCTTCTCGCGCGGGACCGTCATCGAGAATTGCGGCGAGCGCCGCCGCGAGCTTCGCCGGCGTGCAGTCGTCCTGCATGAGTTCGGGAAAGGCACGCTCGCCGACGACAAGATTGGAAAGCGCGAAATGCGGCGTCCTGACGAGAAACTGGAGCCGGGCCGCGACGGCGTCGACGCGGTAGGCAACGACCATCGGCGTTCCCGCGAGCGCCAGCTCGAGCGTGACGGTGCCCGAGGCCGCAAGCGCGGCGCGCGCCAGTCTAAAGGCGGCGCGCTTGTCGGCGTCGCCGCTCACGAGGTGAGGTGCGACGGGCCAGGCCGAGGCGGCGGCCTCGATCAGCGGCCGGACGCTGTCGACGGCCGGGATAACCACTTCGAAGTGACGCCCGGCATTGCGCAGACGACGAACGGCTTCGCCGAACGGCGCCATCAGGCGCTCGACCTCGGAGCGGCGGCTTCCGGGAAGCACGACGAGAACCTGAACCTCCGGCGCGATCGCGAGCCGGCGGCGAAGATCCCCTGCATCGGCCTTCGCAAAGGCCGAGGCGCTCGGCGAAGCGGACCAGACACCGCGC
>CAYWBX010000528.1:0-1102 GCA_964456015.1 uncultured Hyphomicrobiaceae bacterium
CCGGACGGCCGGTCAGGATCATGTCGAGGGCGCGGCTCTGGCCGATGAGCCGGGGCAGGCGCACCGTGCCGCCGTCGATGAGCGGCACGCCCCAGCGTCGGCAGTAGACGCCGAACGTCGCATCCTCCTCGACGACGCGCAGATCGCACCAGATCGCAAGCTCGAGACCTCCTGCAACGGCGTGTCCGGCCACCGCCGCGATCACCGGCTTCGAAAGCGCGAGCCGCGTCGGGCCCATCGGGCCATCCCCTTCCGCGTTGTAGCGCGACAGACGCTCGCCGGAGGCGACGGCCTTGAGATCAGCACCGGCGCAGAAGGCGCCGCCCGCCCCCCAGAGCACGGCGACCTTGGCCGACTCATCCGCATCGAAGAGCTTGAAGGCTTCAGCGAGACCCTCGGCGGTCTCGTTATCGACGGCGTTGCGCACCTCCGGCCGGTTGAGGATGACCGTCACCACCGGCCCCGCGCGCTCGATCAGCACCTTGCCATGCACCCGTGTCGTCACAGCGTCGGCCGCTCCTCTTTGACCGTGATGCGCCAGAGCGTCCGCGGATGTTCCGGATCGACGAGGGGCGCCTCGTGCAGGAGCGCGCAGTTGTCCCAGATGATGACGTCGCCCGGCTTGTAGCGCGGCGTCACGAGGTATTTCTCCTGCGTCGCGTGACTCTTGAGGTCGTCCAAGAGCGCGCGTCCCTCGTTGTCGCCCATCCCTTCAATGCCGAACGAGGAACCGGCAACTGCATAGAGCGACTTTCGGCCTGTGCGCGGGTGTGTCCTGACCACGGGGTGGCGCACCCATGTCATTTTTGCTTTCTGCTTGGCGGTGAGCGGCGAGGCCGAGGTGCGCGTCGATTCGTCGAGATTGTCGCGATTGCCGTAGTGGTGGCGGGCAATGAGGCCGTCGATCTCGTACTTTCGCTGATCCGGCAGATCGTCATAGGCGCGGCGCTGGTCGGCGACGGTGGTGCCGGACTCGCCCTGCGGGAAAAGCAGATACAGCAGAACTATCGTCCGATCATCGCCGTCCACAAATGGTTTGCCCGCCGCCCAGGCACCCTCTTCCGGGGCCTTGCGCTAGCCGAGTTCGGCGACGCGCCCCTGG
>CAYWBX010000528.1:1112-3210 GCA_964456015.1 uncultured Hyphomicrobiaceae bacterium
CGAAGGTGGTGCCGGACTCGCCCTTCGGGATCTCCTGCGCATAGAGCAGCGTGCAGCGAGCCGGAATCGGCAGATAGGAGTAATCGGAATGAAAGTAGGTGCCGCCGTCCGCGAGGCCGACGGGCTCCCCCTGCTCGTTCCGGCGATTGGACAGAATGAGGATGTTCGGGTCGACCGGATGGCGGAACTGGTCGATGACATGCGGCTCCGGCTCGCCGAAGCGGCGGGCAAGCGCCAGGAAGCTCTTCGGCCCGATCGTCTGGCCTGTCAGGATGACAACGAGGTGCTCATGGAGCGCGCTCTCGATGGTGAAGAAGTGATCGTCGTCGAGAAAGCGCAGATCGAGGTTCTCGACCTCGCAGCCACACGCGCCCGGCAGGCGTTTCACCGCTAGCTTAGCCATTCGCTCCCGTCCCTTCGGTTAGGCCCGCGCAAAGCCTGCTCAAAGTTCACTCCTGCCACGGCACGCCCCCCGCATAGGTCATGTAGGCCGTGCCCGGGATCATGCCGGAGTCGATCGGCAACAGAATGCCGGTGATCGTGCGTGCCTCGTCGGAAATCAGAAACGCGATGCCGTTCGCGATGTCCTTCGGTTCCGGAAGATAGGGCAAGGCGTGCACGCTCATGATCTTCTTCATGTCGCGCTTGCCTTCCGCCACCTTCTGGCGCAGCGGCGGCGTCATGACGTACGT
The DNA here is from genome assembly GCA_964456015.1 of uncultured Hyphomicrobiaceae bacterium. Classification (GTDB taxonomy): domain Bacteria; phylum Pseudomonadota; class Alphaproteobacteria; order Rhizobiales; family Hyphomicrobiaceae. Next base: position 1,805 of record CAYWBX010000528.1, read on the forward strand.
CGGTCCCACCGAGTTGACGCGGATATTGTGCCGGCCGAGCTCCATGGCGAGAAGTTGCGTCAGGCGCTCGACTGCGACCTTGCCGGGGTTGTAGGCGGGAAGCGGCAGGGGGACGCGGGAGTTGACCGAGCCGATGGTGACGATGGCGCCGCGCTTGCGCGGGATCATGCGCCGCGCGAACGATTGGCTGGCGTAGACGGTGCCGTTGTAGTTCACCTTCCACATCCGCTCGTGATAGGCCATGTCCATGTCGAGAACGGACTCGGTATTCGGGATGAGCCCCGCCGCAGTGACGGCTGCCTCGATCGGACCGAGTTCGCTCTCGATCGCCGAAGCGACCGCTTCCACCGCCTTTGCGTCGGCGACATCGCACGCATAGAACCGCGCCGCCCGCCCCCGCTCGCCGATCGCCTTCACCACCGCCTCGCCGCCTTGCCGGTTCATGTCGACGATGGCGATGTCATAGCCGTCGGCTGCAAGCCGGAGCGCCGTCGCCTCGCCGATGCCGCTCGCGCCGCCCGTGATGGCGGCGACACGCTTCTCTGCCATGGTGCGTTCCTTTCATGTAACTCCCGGCAAGGCCGGCAGCGGCTCGCCGCGGATGAATGGCTCGATCAGCCCCATGAAGGTCTCGAGCTTGTCGTGATGAACCCAATGGCCGGCACCCGCCACGCTGACGATGGTCGCGTCGCGGAAGTGCGCCGCGCGACCGTCCTCGCGCGGGTCCGACGCCCAGCTCTCGCCGCCGTAGACGAGGAGCGTCGGGCAGGCGATGTTGCGCCAGAGGCTTTCGATGTCTGCCTGCGGCATGTCGTAGGGCAGCCAGACGCGGACGAAGTTGTCGAATTTCCAGCTGAAGGTCCCGTCCTCGTTCTGAATGACACCGTGCTCGGTGAGGTGGCGCGCCTGCTCCGTCGAAAGATGCTTGTTCTGCTCCTGCATCCGCGCGAACGCTTCCTCGACGGTGCGATAGCGGCGTGGCTGGCGGCCGGCGGCCTGGCGCTGGTTGTCGATCCATTCGCGCATCTTCTCGGCCATCGGCTTCCGCGCGACCTCGGCCTGCGAACGTGGCGAGCGGCCGAGGCCCTCGATGGCGACGATGCGCCTGACGTTCTCGGGATAGATGCCCGCATAGCGCACAGTGATCGCGCCGCCGAGCGAATGGCCGATGATCGTCACCGGGGCGAGCTTCAATTGATGAATGAGCTGGGCAAGGTCGTAGACGTATGCGGCCATCGAGTAGTTGGCGCTCTTCGACCACTCGCTGTCGCCATGTCCCCTGAGGTCCGGCGCGATCACATGCCAGTCGCGCCTGAGGCGGCGGGCCACCCAATCCCAGTTGCGGCAATGGTCGCGGCCGCCGTGCACGAGAAGGAGCGGTGGCGCCTCGGGATTGCCCCAATCGA
>CAYWBX010000529.1:0-254 GCA_964456015.1 uncultured Hyphomicrobiaceae bacterium
GCAGAGGAGTAACGGAGATGACCATCAATGTGGGCGACAAGCTGCCCGAGGCGACCTTCATGACCATGTCGCCCGAGGGTCCGAAGCCGATGACGACCGCCGAGGTGTTCGGCGGCAAGAAGGTGGCGCTGTTCGCCGTGCCAGGCGCCTACACGCCGACCTGCCACCGGGAGCACATGCCGGGCTTCGTCGAGCGGGCGGAGGAACTCAAGAAGAAGGGCTTTGACACGATCGCCTGCACTGCGGTCAACGAC
>CAYWBX010000529.1:264-3209 GCA_964456015.1 uncultured Hyphomicrobiaceae bacterium
GATGACGCAGTGGGCCAAGGACTCGGGCGCCACCGGCAAGATCCTGATGCTCGCCGACGGCTCAGCGGATTTCGCCAAGAAAATCGGCCTCGACATCGACCTCTCGGCGCGCGGGCTCGGCGTTCGCTCGAAGCGCTATTCGATGGCGGTCGAGAACGGCGTGGTGAAGATCCTCAACGTCGAGGATGGTCCGCCGAAGCACGACAAATCGAGCGCCGCGACGCTGTGCTCGATGATCGACAAGTCGCTCTGAGCACGCCGGCCATCCCGTTGGTCACTCGGTGCGCCCCTGCCCATGTGCCATGTGCAGGGGCGTCCGGCTTTTGTGGCCCAGGACACCTCGATAGACGGTGCGCCCTTGCTGCCGCCCGGCTCCTCTCGCACACTGTGGGCGGAGCAGCGGCCGCAGCCAGGGAGACGAGGCATGATCGCCGCGGTTGACGGGACGTTTACAACCACCTGCTGGGAATGCTCGGTCAACTGCGGCGCGCTCGCAACGGTACGCGACGGCAAGGTCGTCGCTTACGGTCCCAATCCAGATGCGCCGCACTCGAAAGGCGGGTTCTGCATCAAGGGCATCCGGGGTGCGCCGGGCCTGACGTACAATCCGAACCGGCTGCTGCACCCGCTGCGACGCGCGGGACCCCGGGGAACAGGCCGATGGCAACGGATCACCTGGGACGAGGCGCTCGACGAGATGGCGGACCGGCTGGCCGACGTCCGCCGAAGGTGGGGCGCCAACGCCATCGTCGGCGCGACGAGCGGCGCCAACTTCTCCCGGAGCGCCATTACCGCGCTCATGCTGCGCTCGATCGGCTCGCCCAACTGGATGATCAACCAGGACTTGTGTGGCGGATGCCGGGCGGTGTCGGCGCGAGTCACGGGGCTCAACATTCAGCGCGGCGAGGACATCGCGAACACGCGCTGCGCCTTGATCGTCGGGCGAAACCCGACTGTCGCCGACCCGGTCGAGTGGGCCGCCCTTAAGGCCGCGAAGAAGCGCGGAGCCCGCTTCATCGTCATCGATCCGAAACGGACCCAGGCCGCTCAAATGGCCGACATCTGGCTCGCGCCGCGGGTTGGCACGGACGCCGCGCTGGCGCTCGCGATGATCGACGTGCTCATCCGCGAGGACCTCTACGACCGCGCCTTCGTCGAGCGGCACTGTCATGGCTTTGCGGCGCTGGCCGAGCGCGCACGTACTTTTTCGCCGGATGTCGCCGCGCGCCTCACCGGCGTTCCCGCCGACCAAATCATCGCCGCAGCGCGCATGTATGCGGACGGACCGTCGACCTTCGTCTCGGGACACGGCATCGACGCCTCGAGCGTCGGCGTGCAGACGTTCCGGGCGTTTCATGCGCTCGTTGCGATCAGCGGCAACGTCAACCGGCCGGGCGGCAATCTGCGGCTGAGGACGCCCAGGGGCTTCGCGAGCTATCTCGACCTGTTGCACCGGCCGGAGCACCGGCTCGATCCGGATGTCGAAGAGCAAACCCTCGGGGCCGACCGATTTCCGCTGTGGGCAGGCCCCCGCGGCTGGCAGACGGCCTGCCACAACCCCACGGTGATCAAGGCCATGCTCACCGGCAGGCCGCATCCGGTGCGCGCCCTTTACGCCAGCGGCGTCAACATCCTCGTCACCTATCCGGATACACGGCGCACCATCGAGGCGCTCAAATCGCTCGATTTCGTTGCGGTCGCGGCACACCAGATGACCCCAACCGCCGAATGGGCCGACATCGTGCTGCCGAAGACGACAACGCTCGAGGAAGAGGAAGTGTCGTTTCTGCCGTCGGGGCCGACCGTGCTCCTGACGCGCGCCGTGGTGCCGCCCGCCGGCGAGGCCCGCCAGGAGATCGACATCGCCGTGCCCCTCCTCGACCGGATGGAAGCGCGTCAGGCCATCACCAAGCGGCTCATGCCGTGGCGCTCGCAGCGGGAGTTCAACGCGCACCTTCTTGGCGACAGCGGCATCACCATGGAAGAGCTTCTCGAGAAGGGCTTTCACCAGGTGCCGGCGATGCCCGTCCCCGAGGACCGGCCCTATGCCACGCCGACGGGCAAGATCGAACTTTACTCCTCGGTCCTGGACGAACTCGGGCTCGATCCGCTGCCCGGCTTCACGCCGCCCGCGCGCGAGGCCGCAACGGATGCGATCAAGTCGGCGTTCCCGCTGACCCTCATCACGGGCGACCGCGAGAAGGGCTACCATCACTCGCGCTTTCGCGACCAGCCATGGGCGCTCAAGGTATCGCCCGAGCCGACGCTGCTCGTGCATCCGCAAACGGCCGGCCGGGTCGGGATCGGCGACGGCGAATGGGTCAGCCTGGAGGTCGAGGGAGGAGCCGGCGCCTGCCGCCTCAAGGTCAAGCTGTCGGATGCAACGCCCGTCGACGTGGTGAGCACCGGCATGGGCTGGTGGCGTCCGGCCGCGCCACCCCCCGAACGCGGGGCGCTCGAAATCAACATCAACGCGGCGCTCAGCTATAGCGGGCCTTACGATCCGGTCTCCGGCTCCTCGGACATCCGCGGCCAGCGCTGCCGCATCGTCGCCGAGCGCGCCGGATGACGATTCTCGACCTGTCGCTGCAGGAACTGCTGCTGATCGCCATGACGGCGCTCGGCGCGCAGGTGGTCGGCGGGCTCGCCGGGTATGGCACCGGCCTCTTGATGCCACTCGTCCTCGTGCCGATCCTCGGCGCGGAGGCGATCGTGCCCGTGATCAGTCTCTCGGCAATCCTGACGAACATCACACGCGTCATCGTGTTCCGGGGCTTCGTCGATTATCAGAAGGCCCTGCTCGTCACCGCCTTCGCCCTGCCGAGCACCGTGCTCGGCGCCTGGTGCTACACGCTGCTCTCGAGCCGCGGTGCGGGAATCGCGATCGGCGCCGTTCTGATCGGCGTGGTTCCGCTGCGCCGAATTCTGGAGCGGCGCAAGCTCGC
>CAYWBX010000530.1:0-3201 GCA_964456015.1 uncultured Hyphomicrobiaceae bacterium
CCGTCGTTGTCGCCTTGACGCCGACCCGGTCCGGCGCAAGGCCCAGGATATCGGCGATCGCCGCGCGCATGGCCTCCCGGTGGGGACCGATGCGCGGTGCCTCGCACAGGATCGTGAGATCGACGTTGCTGATGCGTCCGCCGCGCTCCCGCACGCGGCGCGCGGCATCCTCGAGAAAGACGGCCGACCGGACCCCCTTCCAGCGCGCCTCGCCCGGCGGGAAGTGCTGGCCGATGTCACCCTCGCCGATGGCGCCGAGGATCGCGTCGGTGAGCGCGTGCAACGCCACGTCGGCGTCGGAATGACCCTCGAGGCGGTGGCTGTGCGGGATGCGCACGCCGCCGAGCCAGACGTGATCGCCGCCGGCAAAGCGATGCACGTCGAACCCCGTGCCGGTGCGCACGTCCGCGCCAGAGTGCGCGCTCAGCGCGCGGTCGGCCATGGCGAGATCCTCCGCCGTTGTGATCTTTCTGTTTTCCTCGCGACCTTCCACGATGGCGATCCTGAGCCCTGCCCACTCGGCCAGCGCGGCATCATCCGTGAAGTCGGCGCGACCTTCGGCGGCGGCCCGGCGGTGGGCGGCGAGGATTTCGGCGAAACGGAAGGCCTGCGGCGTCTGCGCGCGCCACAGATCGCTCCGGTCAACGGTGCCGGAAATGATCCGGTCCGGCCCCGCGCGCTTCAGCGTGTCTGCGACCGCAAGCGCCGGGATCGCGCCCTCGGCCGCATCGAGCGCGGCAAGGACACGCGCGATGAGCTGCGGCGCGACGAAGGGCCGTGCCGCATCGTGGATCATCACGCGGCGAGGCGCGTTCGCAAGAACCGCCTCGAGACCGGCAAGGCCCGAGGCCTGACGGGTGGCGCCGCCGGGGACGGGAGCGAGAAGCTTGGCGCCGGCCTGCGCCGCCGCCGCGGCCGTTCGATACGCCTCGCGGTCGTCCGGGTGGGTGACGACCTGTACGAGATCGACAGCAGGATGGGCGGCGAATGCGCGAATGGTGTGCGTCAGCACGGCCTCGCCGCCGACCGTCGCGTACTGCTTAGGGACGCCGGCCGCCGCCGCGGCGCGGGAGCCGCGGCCGGCAGCGAGGATGATGGCGACGACCGTCACGGCCTCACCGTCCCTCGCGCCACCACGCGAGCGTTATGAAGAGGAGAAGAGCAGCGAGCGCCATGAGCCCGGTGAACATGGGCGTGAGCGAGATGCCGCGCGTCACGTGCGCCTCGCGGTCTCTGAGGCCGAGCCAGCCGGAGCCCGCCATGACCCTGGCATTGGCGAGCATCGAGATGCGCGGCACGTCGACCGAGCTGTCGCTGACCGAGGAGAGCAGCCCGCCGCCGCGCGACCAGTAGACGCCGCCGCCTGTCGCCTCGACGAGGGGTTTGAGCTTCTCGTCGGTCGCCGTCACCTCGTTCATCTCGCGCGCGTCCTCGAGCCCGAGGTGGGCGACCGCAGTGAGCTGTCCTGACGGACCCGTCGTCTGAAGCTTGTAGAGACCGGGCGTCTTGACGTCGACCGTCGAGCGCCAGATCCCCTCGGCAGCCTTGTCGAGGCGCACTTCGCTCGTCTCGCCGCCCGGCGCCGAAACCGTGACGGACGGGACGCTCGCTTCCATGGAGCGCCGCTCGATCGAAAGTTTCAGACCGCGGGCCGTGGCGATGAGGCGTTCCTCCTCGAGATCCGGCTCCTTCATCAGCCAGTGCGCGGTGCGTCGCAGAAGGTCGGTGTGCGGGCCGCCGCCGTCATAGCCGCGCGCCCACAGCCACGCGTGATCTGAGAGCAGCATCGCGACCCGTCCCTTGCCCATGCGATCGAGCACCAGAAGCGGCTTGTCTTCGGCGCCGTTCATGACGATGCGCCCGCGCCTCGTTTCGGCCTCGACCTGCCGGAACCAGCGGCCCCAGGTCGCATCCTTGCCGGGCTCGCCGAGCCCCGGCAGGGCGCGCGTGACGGGATGCTTGAGCCCGTCGCCCGCGACCCGAGCCCGGAACGGCGTCTCGATCACGCGGCCCGACGGGATGGCCGGCAGCACCGAACGCAGCGGCGTCTGAAAGAGGCTCGCGTTGCCGGCATAGTCGTCGCCGGCCGCGATCAGCAGCGCACCCCCGTGCTGGTCCACGTAGCGGGCGATGTTGTCGTAATAGAGGATCGGCAGGATGCCGCGGTGCTGATAGCGATCGAAGATGATGAGGTCGAAATCCTTGATCTTCTCCGAGAACAGCTCGCGCGTCGGAAACGCGATCAGCGACAGCTGATGGATCGGCGTCCCGTCCTGCTTCTCCGGCGGACGCAGAATGGTGAAATGGACGAGGTCGACGGCGGCGTCCGACTTGAGGAGGTTGCGCCACGTCCGCTCGCCGGCGTGCGGCTCGCCCGAGACGAGCAGCACGCGCAGGTTCTCACGCACGCCCTCGGCCGCGACGACGACGCGGTTGTTGGCGGGTGTCAGCTCGCCCGGGACGGGATCGAGTTCGATCTCCACAATGTTCATGCCGGAGTGCGGGAAGGGCATCGAGAGGACGATGCGCCGGTCGATCTCGGTGCGCCGGAGCTCGTCGCTCTGGCCTTCGCGCCGGATGCGAAGCGTCACCTGACCGCCCGTTCGCCGTCCGGTCTCGCGCACCGCCACCTCGACATCGCGCGACTGGCCGACGATGCCGAACTTCGGCGCCTTGAGCACCTCGATGCGCCGGTCGAACTCGTTCGGCCGACCGGTCAGGATGGCGTGCACCGGGGCGTCGAAGCCGAGTGCCACCGGCGACTTCGGGACGTCATGCACCTGCCCGTCGGTGACGAAGATGACGCCGGCGAGCCGGTCGGGCGGGACATTGGCGAGGGACCGGTTGAGCTCGGCGAAGAGATTGGTGCCCGACGGTCCGTCGCCGGTCGGCTTGGCGGCCTCTACCCACTTCACTTCGAGGTTCGGTATCCTGGCAAGCTTCGCTTCGATGTCGGCGCGGATCGCGGCGGCCTGAGCCGGCCGTCCCGCGATCGTCTGGCTGGTCGACTGATCCATCACCACGATGGCGATGTTGGCGAGGCTCTCGCGCTCCTCCTGGCGCAGCGTCGGATTGGCGAGGGCGGCGAGGAGGCAGGCGAGCGAGATCGCGCGCAGCCCGGCTCCGCGCGTGCGGCGGATGGCGAGGGCGCCGACGAGGACGAGCGCGACGGCGATCGCCGCAACGAACAGCGGAGCCGGG
>CAYWBX010000531.1:0-3194 GCA_964456015.1 uncultured Hyphomicrobiaceae bacterium
ACCGCGCCGTCCGCCGTGAAGCGGCCGATGACGGCGGCAAAGGGGTGCTCGCCGATGCGCAGACCGGCGATTTCGGCGGCACGGTCGGCCGGGGCCGCAAACAAGACCCTGTAGTCGTCCCCGGCGCTCCAGCGGGCGAGGAATAGGTCCGGCTGCAACTTCCGGACGATCTCGGCCGCGCGAGAGAAAGGAATCTGGTCGAAAGTGATCTCGGCGCCGACCCCGCTCGCCCGGCACATGCGCCCGAGGTCCTTCACAAGTCCGTCCGAAATATCCATGGCGGCCGTCGCGAGCGCCCTAAGCGGCGCGATCAGCCTGAGGTCCGGCCGCGGGCGGCGGTAGCAATCGACGAGGTAGGCTGCGTCCTCGGGCGTGAGGCCAACAGCATCGGCGAGCCTCGGCGATCGGACGATCTCAAGCCCCAATGCGGCATCGCCGAGCGACCCGGTGACGCAGACGAGATCACCGGCGCGCGCCGTGCCACGACGGATCATGCGACCGGTCGGCGCCTCGCCTAAGACTGTCACTGTAATTGTAATCGGCCCCGGACGCCGGTCCGTGTCCCCGCCGACGAGGGAAAGACCGAAGGCCGCTTGCGCCTCGGCAAGGCCGCCCGCGAAGCGCCGCAGCCAGTCGCGCACCGGCGCCTCGGGAAAGCTCAGCGCCATGAGATAAGCGCGCGGCTCGGCACCCTTGGCGACGAGGTCGGAGACGTTCACGGCGAGCGCCTTCCAGGCGACGTCCTCCGGTGCGTCGCCGGTCAGAAAATGCACGCCTTCAGCAATCGGATCGGTCTTCACAATGAAGTCGCAGCCCGGCGCCGGCCTGAGAGCGGCGCAGTCGTCCTGAAGTCCGAAGGCGCCGGGATGGCCTGCCGCCAGGGGAGCCAGGTAGCCCTGGATGATGGCTTCCTCGCCGCGAATTTGGCTGTTGTCGCTCATGGGTCCGGGCCGGTGCGTTCCGTTCGCGATGTTTAGCATGGAAAGCCGCCGCGACCATTCGGGCTCGTCAGCGCGGACGGAACTCGCGGGCCGGATGCGATCGGCGTCTTGTAAGTGCGGAGTGCCCGGCGTCAGCGCCGCCGCCAGATGATGCGGTGGTAGCGTGGCGCGTCCGGCGAGAAGTCCGGTCCTGAGAGCACCAGCCGGTTGCCGTCGAGGAGGATGTTGCGGATGGACGTGACGCCGGCGAGCGCCGGATTTGTCGCCACCTCGATCGTATGGAAGACGGCCTCTTGCCGCACCTCGTAGCGACCGGCATAGGCGAAGACGTCGTCATAGGCCGCAGCCTTCTCCGCTTCGTCACCCAGCTGCATCGGCGTGCGCCGGCGCCTGGCGAGTGTCGCGCTCATGTAGCCGTCCGCTGTGTAGAGGATGAGCCCGACGGCATCGCGGCCGAGCGGATATTCGGCGGGCCGGCCGTCCTCGTAAACGAGCGCCCAGCTCTCGAGCCGCCAGCCTCCGACAAGATCTCTGGCGCTGATTGCCACGTCTCAAACCTTTTCACCTATGGGCAGCCAATCCGGCGAAACACCGTCGACATCTTTGCAATTGCCCGGCTTTGTCAGCGCCGGCGATGCCCCTCGCGCGGCCGATAATTTCAGAGATCCGGGACGTGCGTTGGCTGCGCTATGATATGAAGCAAGGACATGAATGTCCCGGCGCGGAGCGCCGGGACACTTGGCGAAGCCGGAGCCGCGCTCAGCGCGCGACCTTGGGTTTGGACTTCCTGGTCGGCTTCGCCGGCTCGCCGTGCATCGCGGCGCGCTCCTCATCGGTGAACCCGCCAGACATGGCCTCCTCGAACGGGGCGCTCGCGGCGGCATAGCGGAATGCGCGGCTCTTCACCGAGTCCATGCCGGCGCCGATCGCTGCTTTGGCGAAAGAGGCCACGTTTCCGGCATGAAGCCCGAGCGCACCCGCCTGCGCCCAGGCGTCGTGGTCGGCGCCGAGATAGAGGACGAGCCAGCCGTCCTCTTTCTGCTTTCGATCGAGCAGCGCCTTCAACGTCTCCTTGGTGTACTCTCGCGATGCGTTTTCGAGTCCATCCGTCATGATGGCGAGCACGCGCCGCTCGTCTTTGATGGGCGACTTCTCGAGCAGCGCCACCGCATGCCCGACGGCGTCAAGCAAGGGCGTCGCGCCTCGCGGCTGATACTCATCGGCTTCAAGCTCCGCGCAGGTGCCAGCCGCGACCCGGTCGCGGATCGTGTCAATGGACTGGCTGTCGAATATGACGAGGCTGATATATCCTTCTATGCTGGTGTCGTTCCTGGTCTGTCGAATGTAGCTGTTGACGGCGCCAATAGCGTCAGAGCGGCAGTCCTCCATAGAGCCCGAGCGGTCAAGAACAATGCATGCGTGCAACATTGTGGCCATGCAGACCCCTTTCTCGGATTGAGCCGGCAAGATCGCCGACGCTTCCGAGATGGTGGGCGGACGAGGCCATGACAAGCCCGCCAGCGACGCGCGCGAAGATGGGCCTCAGCGCAACCCTGCCGCGGCGAGGATCTCGGAGCGCCGCTGAATGGCCCAGCTGTAGTTGGCCGGCCACATCTTGGATTCGGGATCGCAGCCGAGCGCCTCGGCGGCCTTGAGCGCCCAGAACGGGTCGTACATGAGCTCACGCCCGATGGCGACGAGATCGGCGCGGCCCTGCTGGAGAATGTCCTCGGCCTGGCGCCCGGTGATGATGACGCCCACCGCCATGGTTGCGATCTGGGCTTCGCGGCGGATGGCCTCCGCATAAGGCACCTGGAAGCCGGGCGCGCGCTCGGCACGGGATTTGAGCGGCTGGCCGGAATCGCTGGCGCGGAAGGCGGGCGGGCCGGCAATGCCGCCGGCGGAACAGTCGACGACGTCGACGCCGCGCGCCTTGAGCTCGCGCGCGAGCGCGATCGAATCGGCAAGCGACCAGCCGTCCGGCGGTCCGTCCACCGATGAGATGCGCATGAAGAGCGGCAATTCCTTGGGCCAGGCCTCGCGCACCGCGCCAGCCACCGCGAGCGCGAAGCGCATGCGGCCCGCCAGGTCGCCGCCCCAGGCGTCGTTGCGCTTGTTGGCGAGCGGCGACAGAAACGAGTGAATGAGATAGCCGTGGGCGCCGTGGATCTCGAGCACCTGAAAGCCTGCCCTTGCCGCGCGTCCGGCCGCCGCCGCGAACGCCGCGATGGTGTCGCGGATCATCGCTTCGGT
>CAYWBX010000532.1:0-3178 GCA_964456015.1 uncultured Hyphomicrobiaceae bacterium
TCAGACATGCAGGCTCGCCGTGAGCGCGCCTTGAAGCCGGCGCGCATTCATTGCCGCCCCTCGCGAGGCGTCGACGTGCCGATGACGGTGTCGGGTTCACCGGATGATTGCATCAGTGGCGCCGGGGGAGGGGCAGCGGCAGCGACGCCCGCGAATTGTCCTCCCCGCCCCGCAGCGAGCGGCGTTCATGCCGCCATCTGCGACACGCAGAGGGCCAGATCGGCGGACCTCCGCGCTTGCCAGCCTCGCAATCAGTCGCCGGATTTCGGATTGATGGCGCTGCTCTGGTCCTGCTTGGGACGCTCGCTCGAGAGCTGCTCCGAAGTGAGCCGGTAGTGGACCGTTTCGGCGATGTTGGTCGCATGGTCGCCGATCCGCTCGAGATTCTTGGCGCAGAACAGCAGGTGCGCCCCGAACCCGATGCTGCGCGGGTCTTCCATCATGTAGGTCAGCATCTCGCGAAAGAGCGAGGTGTGCAGCGCGTCGATGTCGCTGTCGGACTGCCAGACCTTGAGCGCGAGCTTATCGTCGCCCCGCCGGTTGGCGTCGAGCACCTCGGCAAGCTGCTCCCTGACGCGCTCGGCGAGGCTGGTCATGCCCGCGGGGATCTTGAATGTCGTCGCATTGCCGCTGATGGCAATCAGTCGCTTGGCGATGTTCTTGGCGAGATCGCCGATCCGCTCGAGATCGTTGGCGATGCGCATGGCCGAGACGATGTCGCGCAAGTCCGAGGCAAGCGGTTGTCGTTTGGCGATCGTGAGCACCGCCTTCTGCTCGATGTCGTGCTGCAGCTCATCGACGGGCCGGTCGGCCGCGATCACGCTCTGCGCGCGATCGACATTGAGGTGAGCGATCGCCTCGATCGCGCCGTCGAGCTGCTCCAGCACACGGCGGCCCATCTCTTCGATGCCAGCCGCGATGTCCTTGAGCTCGGCGTCGAAGGCGAGGACGGTGTGCTTGGTCATGGGTCAAGGCTCCTTCCGGATCGCGCCACAGCTCAGCCGAAGCGGCCGGTGACGTAATCGTTCGTTCGCTGATGCACGGGGTTGTTGAACACGGTCTTGGTGTCGCCGTACTCGATCAATCGGCCGAGATACATGAACGCGGTGTTGTCCGAGACTCGGATCGCCTGCTGCATGTTGTGGGTGACGATGACGACGGTGTAGTGCTCCCTGAGTTCGTCAATGAGCTCCTCGATCTTGGCGGTCGCGATGGGATCGAGCGCGGAGCAGGGCTCGTCCATGAGCAGAACCTCGGGCGAACCGGCGATCGCGCGGGCGATGCACAGGCGCTGCTGCTGGCCGCCCGATAGACCGAGCGCGGACTCATCAAGCCGATCCTTCACCTCGTTCCAAAGCGCCGCGCCTTTGAGACCGGCTTCCGCCGCCTGGTCGAGGGTTGCGCGGTCGCGGATGCCGTCGATTCTGAGCGGGTAGATCACATTCTCGTAGATCGACATCGGAAAAGGGTTTGGCTTTTGAAACACCATGCCCATGCGCTTTCTGAGCGCGATCACATCGACGCGCGGCGAGTAGATGTCGAGGCCGTCAAACTCGATCCTGCCTTCGATGCGCACGTTGTCGATGAGATCATTCATCCGATTGAAGCATCTGAGCAGGGTGGACTTGCCGCAGCCGGAGGGGCCGATCAGCGCGGTGACGAGACCGCGCTCGATCGAGAAGGTGTTCTCGTGGAGCGCCTTTGCGGCGCCGTACCAGAGCGAGAACTTTTCGATCCGGATGGCCTCGCCCTTGGTGCCCCGCTTTGGGTGCGAGGCCGTCGCCTCGAACTCGTCGCTGGTGGCGGCCGCCGGGCCGGACCGGGGCGACGCCGGGGTGCGTGTCGCAGTTTGAGCCATCGTTGGGTCCTATCAGAACTGGCTGCCGACGAACCGCCGCTTGAGGCGGGCCCGAAGCAGGATTGCCGTTAGATTGAGCACCGCAATGACGGTGATGAGCAGCGCCGTGGTCACAAATACCATCGGCTTTCCGGCCTCGGAGTTTCGCGACTGGAAGCCGACATCGTAGATGTGAAAGCCGAGGTGCATGAAGCTGCGCTCGAGATGGATGAAGGGGAAGTAGCTGTCGATGGGCAGGGTCGGAGCGAGCTTCACCACCCCGACCAGCATCAGCGGCGCGACCTCGCCGGCGCCGCGCGCCATGGCCAGGATGATGCCGGTCATGATTCCCGGCAGCGCGCGCGGCAGCACGATGTGTCGGATCGTCTGCCACTTCGAGGCGCCGCAGGCGAGCGAGCCTTCGCGCATCGAGCGCGGAACCGCCGAAAGCGCCTCCTCGGTTGCGACGATGACGACGGGAACGGTGAGCAGCGCGAGCGTTAGCGCCGCCCAGAGCACGCCACCTGTGCCGAACGTCGGATTCGGAAGCCGCTCGGGAAAGAAGAGCTCGTCAATGCCGGCGCCGAGCGTGTAGGCGAAAAATCCGAGTCCAAAGACGCCGTAGACGATCGACGGCACACCGGCGAGGTTGTTGACCGAGATCCGCACCACCGACACGAGGCGACCCTGCCTCGCGTATTCGCGCAGATAAAGCGCGGTGATGACGCCGAACGGGGTTACGATCAGCACCAGGAGAAGCGTCATCGCGACGGTGCCGAAGATTGCCGGCAGCACGCCGCCCTCGGTATTGGCCTCGCGCGGTTCATCGGAGACGAATTCCCACCAGCGCGACCCATAGATGCCGATCTTCTCGGCCAGCGACAGATCGTTCGCAGGGTAGAAACGCACCAGAGCAGAGAGCGGCAGCACCTTCTCACGGCCGCCGACCTCGGCGAGAGTGACGTTGATCGCCTGGTCCTTAGTCTTCAAAGCTTGTGCCGCGGCGGCGAGCCGGTCGTACTCGGCCTTGAGCGACGGCAACTGCCGCGCCTCCTCGGCGCGCGCCGAGGCGACCTGAGGGGAGGACGCGCCGTAGCGGATCTCGGCTCTGCGGACGGCAAGGCGCAATTGGTCGATGTTGTAGTTCACCCGGCCGATGAGATTGCGTTCGATATGACGGATCTCGCGCCAGCGGCTTCTGGCCTCGCGGTGGGCGGCAATCAGCTTCGGGTCGCGCGGGTTCGGACGATCGAGCGTCTCGCCGCCGATCTGCGCCGCCTTCAAGGTGCCAACGAATACACCCCACTCGAGCCGCTCGGCGAACAACAGATCTTTCGGGTA
>CAYWBX010000533.1:0-3173 GCA_964456015.1 uncultured Hyphomicrobiaceae bacterium
CTCCGCCCCCCGAGAATGCGCGATCCCAGCGGCTGATGACGCTTCGAACACGCTGCATCGCCTCAAGGCTGCGCACTGGCACAAAGGTGTAGGGCAGACCCGCCGAGAATCGGGTCGGCTTGTGGTTCTCGAAGCCGATTTCGCTCGGTATGAGGCCGACGGCGGCCGCGAGGTCATCGACCGGCGGCACGCCGCCGAGATCGTCGGGCAGGCGCGGCGCATCGAACTCGGCGAACGCGGCCTGTCCCGGACGCATGCGGACCCCGACGCGAACCGTTCCGATGGTTTCCTCGAGGGCCACGATGGCGTCGCGGCTGCCGCCCATGCCGGGCATGCGCAACTCGGCCAGAAGCACGGCGGTGCCGACCGTCGGATGCCCGGCGAACGGCAGTTCGGCGGCCGGCGTGAAGATGCGCAGGCGTGCCGAGTGCGTCGGGTTCTGCGGCCTGAGGACGAACACCGTCTCGGAGAGATTGAACTCGCGGGCGATGGTCTGCATCTGACCGCTGTCGAGCCGGTCCGCGTCAAGCACCACGGCAAGGGGATTGCCGCCGAAGCGGGACTGCGTGAACACATCGAGTGTGTGGAACGTCAGGCGCATCTGCGGGTCCTTGGCGGCTGCTGTTCGCCGGCACCATGCCGGAAGTGGATGCGCAATCCAAGTCTGACGCGGCCGGCGTGACGGCCATCGCACGTGGCATCATTAGGTCATTAACGGTTTGCTAACCCATCCGCTGGTTCACTCCGTCACGAGCGTGCGGGTCCGGCAGGACCCATGAGCGCCGCGTGTACTGCGTAGGTGGGCCATGGCTTTGATCAAGGGGCGACCGCGGCGTCACTCCCGTCCGCGCTTGTCTGCGACGGTGGGTTCCGCGCTCCTATTGGTTGCGGCGCTCCAGTCCCAGTTGGCGTCCGCGCAATCGAGCGACGGCCGGCCCGGCCGCCAGGATGTCCTGGCACCCTACGGAACGCGCCCTTTGGATGGAACTCCGCGGCGGCGTCCACCGCCCTGGCTTGCGGTCGAGCCGCCACGCGCAGTCGAGCCGCCGAAAGCGGGCCGCGCGCACTCGGGGTCGCGGCCCGCCATCTGGCAGGGCCTCTATTTCGGAGCGCACGGCGCCTACGCGCTTGCATCCCTCGCGCCCACGGCAGCTTACGACACCGTCGGCATGGACGGCGGCGGCATCGGCGGACACCTCGGCTTCAACATTCTGAGCGGCAATTGGCTGGCGGGGCTCGAGGCCGACGCAACCTGGCTGGACGCATCTGGTGCCCGTGGTTTCGCTGGACCTGCTCGTCTCAATGCCCACGTCGATTGGGTGACGAGCTTCCGTGGCCGCATCGGCTACGTTTTCGGCGACGCCCTGCTCTATGCGACGGGGGGAGCGGCGGCGGCCGGGCTTCAGGCCCGCTTCGACGCGCCTGCTGCCGCATCCTGGTCCAATGACGTGCCGCTCGGCTATGTCATCGGCGGTGGCATCGAAATGCGATTGGGCGCCGACTGGAGCGGCCGCATCGAAGCGCTGCACTTCGGCTTTGACGACCGATCGCTGAGCTTCGCGACGGGTCGCATGCCGGCCGATCTCGACGTCACGACCGTGCGCGCGGGCCTCACCTTTCAGTTCCGCTGATTGTGACGCGCGGCCTCACTCGAAGGAGACCGGCGAGCCTGTCGCGCGGGCACGCATCACCTTTTCAGATGCGCACATTCTCGCATCTTTTTCATGGGCTTGTGGTCTTCACGCGCATTTCTGAGCCGACACATCTTGTGAACCGTTGCCCCAAATTGGCCGCAGCGCGGCCAAGCTCCCGGCTATTTCGGCTGGCCTCATGTGTCCTGTCGACGCCGCACCGGCACCATGGATCGGTCACAGGATGGGCAGGACCTGTGATCTCGGAAGTGAACCGCGGCACGCCTTCGGGCGCGACATCAGACACACGGTCTGCGATCACAGCGCGGCCGCGCCCAAGATTGGTCCAGGAACCGACCAACGACGCGGCGGCTTAGTGGCGAGGCCACAAGAAGGGCGTCCGCCAGCGCG
Source organism: uncultured Hyphomicrobiaceae bacterium (assembly GCA_964456015.1). Lineage (GTDB taxonomy): Bacteria > Pseudomonadota > Alphaproteobacteria > Rhizobiales > Hyphomicrobiaceae. Next base: position 2,043 of record CAYWBX010000533.1, read on the forward strand.
GGCGCGAACGACGCAGATCAGCCCCCTCGGGGGCGGGTGGGGCACCTGCGGGTGGATCACACGCCCTCGGTCCGGGACAGCGGCGACACCCCGCTTTCGCCGCTGTCCCGGCCAACCCCTCGCATCGGTCGCAGCGCTCGCCGACGCTGCGCCGGCTCAAACGACCGGACACCGGAAGGTCCACTTGGTGCTGCACCGCCACACACCTCCCTCCCCGACGTGGCGCCAGGTGGCCCTTCCGGTTAATGCGTCCGGGCGAGCACAGCGCAAAAGCGATCGATCTCCTCGTCTGTATTGAAATAGTGCAGTGAGGCGCGCACGACCGCCGGCAGGCCGCGCCGACCGAGATCGAGCGTCGCATACCGCGCCCGCGACACGGACACGTTGATGCCCTCCGCGCGCAGCCGGTCGGCAATGCTTTGCGGCGTCTCACGGGCGCTCACGAAGGTGACGAGACCGCACCGTTCGCGGCCGAGGTCGGTGACCGTCATCCCGGGCATTTCGGCGATCCGTGCGCGCAAACGGTCGGCGAGGCCGTAGATGCGCGATTGAATCGCCGGAAGCCCGAGCTCGAGCGCATAGCGAACCGCCGCGGCAAGGGCGATGCGGCCTGCAACGTAGCTCTCCCAGTTCTCGAACCGCGTCGCATCGGGCCGCAGGCGATAACCACCGGCCGGCAGGATCTCGGCCGCCAGCAGATCGAGGAAAGGCGGCTCCAGCGTCTCGAGCACCTCTCGCCGGACGTAGAGAAAGCCCGTGCCGCGGGGCCCGCGCAAATATTTCCGGCCGGTTCCCGAGAGCATGTCGCAGCCGATCGCGCCGACGTCGATCGGAAGCTGGCCAACCGACTGGCAGGCATCGAGCAGATAGAGCGCACCGTGGGCTTTGGCGAGGCGCCCGACCTCGGCTGCCGGATTGACGAGGCCGCCTTGGGTCGGCACGTGGGTGAGCGCAACGAGGCGGACGCCGCCTCGCTTGAGCGACCGCTCGAGCGCCTCGAGATCGATCTGGCCCTCGCCGTCCGAGGGGATGACGTCGATCTCGACACCCGTACGCTTCTGCATCTGCAGGAAGGCGATGTAGTTCGAGGCGTACTCCGCCTCCGCCGTCACGATCCGTTCGCCCGGGCGG
>CAYWBX010000534.1:0-3162 GCA_964456015.1 uncultured Hyphomicrobiaceae bacterium
TTGCAGCGCAGCAGCGCGGCGGAGGCCAATCCGTGCGCGGCCTGCCAGGTACGCGATCTCAGCATCTGCGGCGCCATCGAGCCCGAGCATCTCGGCAAGCTCGACGCCATCGTCGTGCACAAGAAGCTCTCGCCCGGCGAGATCCTGTTCTTCGAGGGCGACCGCTCCGACAGCCTCTACATCCTCACGGCCGGGTGCGTGCGCCTCTCCAAGATGCTGGCCGACGGACGCCGGCAGATCACGGGATTCCTGTTTCCGTCCGATTTCCTCGGCTTGGCGCTGCGCGAACGCTATGCCTACAGCGCCGAGGCGGTCGATACGGTGGCGCTCTGCCGCTATCCCAAGAACCGGCTCGAGGCGCTGCTCGACCAGTTCCCGGCGATGGAGCGGCGCCTGCTCGCCGTCGCCTCCAACGAGCTCGCCGCGGCGCAGGACCAGATGCTGCTGCTCGGCCGTAAGACGGCGCTCGAGCGCGTCGCCTCGTTCCTGCTGATCCTGATGCGGCGCATGCAGTTGAAGGGCAAGCAGGACACGGTTTCGCTGCCGATGACGCGCACCGACATCGGCGACTATCTCGGGCTCACGATCGAAACTGTGAGCCGCAGCCTGTCGAAGCTGAAACGCGACCGCGTCGTACGCTTCCTCACCGCGCAGGATCTCCAGATCGTCGATGCGAAGCGTCTCGGCCAGCTCGCCGGCGCCGACGACGACTGGAAGCCGACAACGACCGTCCAGGCCTAATACGTCTCCACGTGATAGCGCCCGCCGCGGCGCAGCTCGGCCTTGAGCTGCGGCCAATGCAGGCCTGCCTCGCCGCAGATCGCGGCGAACGCGGCTTCCACGCCCTCCTCCATGCGCTTGTGGCCGCAGAGATAGAAGTAGGCGTTGCCGTCCGATAAGAGGCCGACGAGGTCGCCAGCGCGGGCGCGCAGGCGATCCTGGACATAGGCCCTGGGTTGCGCCGGGTCGCGCGAGAACGCGAACTCCACGTCGATGAAGTCGCGCGGCAGGCGGGTGAGCGGACCGAAATAGGGCAGCTCGCCCGGCGTGCGCGCACCGAAGAACAGCAGCAGTTTGCCGCCCGAGTCTTCGCCGCGCGCCCATTTTCTCCGGCGTCGCTCGGTCATCGCGCGCATCGGCGCGGCGCCGGTGCCGGTGCAGATCATCACGATGTGGGCGCCTGGATGGTTGGGCATCAGGAAGCTCGTGCCGTATGGTCCGATCAGCCTCACCTCGTCGCCCTTCGCGAGATCGCACAGATAGTTCGAGGCGATACCGCGCACCGGCTTGCCGTCGTGATCCTCGACGACGCGCTTCACGGTCAGCGCGATGTTGTTCTTGCCCGGCCGCTCGCCCTCGCGCGGGCTGGCCACCGAATAGAGCCGCACGCGGTTCGGCTTGCCGTCGGCGTCGAGGCCCGGCGGCAGCACACCGATCGACTGGCCCTCGAGCACCGGCATCGCCGTCGTGCCGAGCTCGAGCACGATATGGTGGATCTCGCTCGACGTGCCCGGTTCGGTGAGGCGGAGGTTGCCGGAAACCGTGGCCGTTACCGGCCGCTCGGGCTGGTAGAGATTGATGTAGGGATGCGCCGCCGACCACGGCGGCACCGCGCGGCCTTCCTCGGCCGCCGTCGCGACGGCTGTGATCGTCGCAACCTCGGCCGGAATCGGCGGCGCGCTCGGCGCCGGCGAGTCACCGGCAAAGGGCGCCACGCCCGGCACCGGGGCAGGCGGCAGCGGCTCCCAGCCGAACTGCTCGGCCACGGTCCACGGCCGCGCCACCTGGCGGTAATTGTCGATCGCGCCGGTTGGGCAGGGCGGCAGGCAATCACCGCAGAAATTGCACAGGTCGAAATCGACGGCGTAGTTGACGCCGTTGTGGCTGATCGCGCGCACGCCGCACACCTCCTCGCAGGTGTTGCAGCGGATGCACACCTCGGGGTCGATCAGATGCTGGCGGCGCAATGCGGCCATGGTTCCGTGCATGCGCGGAGGCCTTCGTGCGGGCAAAGGGCGGAGCGGGAGCGCGGGGGATCCGGCGGCGCTCCCGCCCCTTCCACGCTAGGGCCTATTCGGCCGGCGCGGGCATCGACGCTGTGATAGGGCGGGACGGGAACGCGGGGGATCCGGCTGCATCCCCGTCCCTGCGTTCGTCGACCTGTTCAGTCGACGCGCGCATAGGCGAAGTCGATCGGCTGGTTGTTGATTCCGCGCGCCGGCGGCGCGATCCAGCTTGCGAACTTTCCGGGCTCGGTCACGGGCTTCATCAGCGACTGCACGAAGGCGTGGTCCGCGTCGATCGGCAGCCAGTCGCCGTGATGGCGCGTCCACTCGGCCTCGGTCAGCACGCGCCCGTCCGGGCTCACATGCACCTGCTCGAATGTGCCGATCTTGCGGTGGAAGGCCTTGTGCGGTAGGCGCAGGCGCTGCCCGGCGCCGCCCTTCTCGAGCACCTTGTTCCAGCGGTCCACGCCTTTCTGGCAATCCACGATGTAGTCGTCGCGCAGGCGCTCGTTGAGCGCGGTCAGCGCCGGTGCCTCGCGCACGATGATCGCGTCGCCGGCGAGATCCGGCACCGGATAGGTGGCCGCGGCGAGCTTGTGATCGTCCTTGAGCTTCGTTTCCTCGAAGCGGCCTTTCAGGCCCATCGTGTAGGCGTTGGCCGCGTTGGTCGAAATCTCGCTGCCGTAGAGATCCTCGGTCACGCTGATGTGGAAGTTGAGATACTTCTGGATCGTCGGCAGGTCGATGGCGCCCTCGGCCCGCACCTTCGCGGGGTCGTCGGAGTTGATGCGCTTCATCACCTCGCAGGTCTTCTGGAGGATGCGCGCGATGCCGGTTTCGCCGACGAAGAGATGATGCGCCTCCTCGGTGAGCATGAACTTGCAGGAGCGCGACAGCGGATCGAAGCCCGATTCGGCCAGCGAGGCGAGCTGATACTTGCCGTCGCGGTCGGTCAGCATCGTGAAGAAGAAGAACGAGAGCCAGTCCGGCGTCTTCTCGTTGAACGCGCCGAGGATGCGCGGGCGGTCGGCGTCGCCCGAGCGGCGCTCGAGCATGCCTTCGGCCTCCTCGCGGCCGTCGCGGCCGAAATGCTTCATGAGGAGATACACCATCGCCCAGAGATGGCGGCCTTCCTCGACATTGACCTGGAACAGGT
>CAYWBX010000535.1:0-3162 GCA_964456015.1 uncultured Hyphomicrobiaceae bacterium
CTAACTCTAAAAATGCTTTCAAGTCGCTCGAGTGCCAGCCTTACTCAGGGCCGGCGCAGGACTGCCTCCCTGATGGGGCCGGACAGGACATAGCTGCGCGGCCGCTCACGCTGCTGGCCGATCTCCAGGATCAGCTTGCGCCGGATCGCATCCCCGAACTGCTCGAAGGTCCGGGCGACGATCATGAATGCGCCGGGGCCGCCGATGACGTTGTCCTGGTAATACTTGTCGAGCACCGGTTCGAGCTCGAGGATCGGCAGCCCATTGATGGCGATGCCGAGGTCGATGGCCTCGTCGCGGGCCGCGCTCGGATGCCGCCCGCGGTTGTTGCTGCCGTCGCCCGAGATGTCGATAACGCGGCGGGAAGCGCGGAAGGGCGCATTCTCGAGCAGCTTCACCGCGTCGTCGATGGCGCCGCTGATGGATGTGCCGCCGCCGAACAGGCGGCGGTTGACCGCATCGATCTCGGCGGCGAAGGCGCGGGCGGAAGCCTCCCCGTCGATGCGCCGCCAGGGGATGACCTGGATCTGCGTCTCGGGCCCCGTCCACTGCGTCATGGTGACCATGATGGCGGCGCTCCTGCCGCCGCGGATGGCGTCGAGCACGCTGGGATGCCGGAAGGCCGCCGCGTAGCCGCGCTTCTGCAGCTCGAAGCGGACCTGATTGACGCTGCCCGACGCATCGACCGCCAGAACCAAGGCGAGGTCGACGGGCTCCTGCGCCAGCGGGCGGCCCATGGCGAGCGTCGCCAACAAGAGCAGCGACAATGCCGCCGCGCGAATTCCTGCACCAAGCACGCGAAACTCACGCATGAAGCGGCTCCCGATCGGCTTCAGATCGATGCTAGTGCAGCGCCGCTGACATTTGGTCCCTGCGTGCGGCTGGTCTTGCAATCAAACGTCAGCGGCGACGCCGTACTAGAAGCACTGTGTTGCTCGTGTTCCATATGGCATCGACATTCGTTCGCGTGCCTGCCGCGAGGGCAATCAAGCGTCGGCGCCGGAACACTAGACGGACGGCTGGGAGAAACTGCGGCAAGGCACGGGAAACGAGGAGTCCGCCGGCGCACTCCAATTCATCACACTAGAAGATCTTCGGCTGCCACCAGTGGAGCAAGCCGCGCACCTGGTCGGGCGCGATGAGATAGGCGAGGCCAGCGATCAGGACGACCGCCAGCAGCAGCACGACGATGCCGCCGGCCAGCGGCACGCGGTAGCTGAGGCCTGTGCCGGGAATGCCGAGCGTGATCGTCCGTCTGCCGCCGGTGCCGACGTTGACGGTCGCGCCGCGACCGCCGAGGCTGGTCGATACCCCCGACTTGCTGAGGTTGATCTTGACGCCGGGCAGGATCGAGATCGTCTTGCGCCAGCGCAGGCCAGGTAGAAAGCCCATTGTGCTGCTCCTCGTGTGGTGCCGGTGACGGCTTACGCGGGTTCCCTTGCGATACTATATACTCGAAGCTGCGGCAAAGTCGCGCGAGCTCCGGACGCTTCAACGATCCTTGCGGCCGATACCGAGCCAGCCGCCAATCTCCTTGGCCTTATCGGCGAGCGTGCCGATACCCTCCGACACATGGCCCGTGAGCGAGTTCATCGCCGCCACCCGCTCGAAGGCACCCTCGATCTCGACCTCGGCATCGTACTTGACCGCGTTCTCGGTGTCGGCTTTGCGGATGGCGGCGCGCTCCTCGGGCGCAAGCGGCCCAACCCGCCCCATCGGCGGCCGGATCAACGTCCGCTGCACCATCGACGGCTCGCCTTTGCGCCTCAGCGTGGAGACCAAGGCCTCGCCGACGCGCAATTGCTGCAGGGCCCGCTCGGTATCGATCTCGGGGTTCTTGACGAAGGTATCGGCGGCGGCGCGGATCGCCTTCTGCTCCTTCGGCGTGAAGGCGCGCAGCGCGTGCTGGATGCGGTTGCCGAGCTGGGCTGAGATGCGATCGGGCACGTCGCCCGGGCTCTGCGTCACGTAGTAAACGCCGACACCCTTCGAGCGGATGATGCGCGTCACGCGCTCGATCTGATCGAGAACGGCCTTGGGCGCATCGTCGAACAGGAGATGCGCCTCGTCGAACAGGAACACAAGCTTGGGCTTGTCGAGGTCGCCGACCTCGGGAAGCTTCTCGAACAGCTCGTCGAGGAGCCACAAGAGCGCCGTCGAATAGAGGCGCGGATTGTCCATCAGCTTCTCAGCCGCCAGGATGTTGATGACGCCGCGACCGTCCGGCCCCTGGCGCATGAAGTCGTTGATGTCGAGCGCACGCTCGCCGAAGAACTTGTCGGCCCCCTGCTCCTCGAGCACCAGCAGGCGACGTTGCAGCACGCCGACCGTTTGCGGGGCGATGTTGCCGTACTTGGTCCTGAGCTTGTAGGCATCGCGGCCGATCTGCTCGATGACGGCACGCAGATCCCTGAGTTTGCGGATCACCATGTTGGGATCGCGGCCCGAGTTGCGCCGGTCCTCGGCCCAGCGGAAGGCGATGTTGAGCACGCCTTCCTGGGGCTCGGTCAGGTCGAGCAGCCGCGACAGCAACAGCGCGCCCATGGTCTGGGCGCTCGTGCGGACGGGATGACCCTGTTCGCCGAAGATGTCCCAGAACGCGACCGGGAAGCCGGCATTGCCGTAGCCCGGCAGACCGATCTCCTCCGCCCGCTTGACGAGGTGCGGCTTCTGCGAGCCCGCCACCGCGATGCCGGAGAGGTCGCCCTTGATATCGGCGGCGAACACCGGCACCCCGGCGGCAGAGAACCCCTCGGCCAAGACCTGCAAGGTCACCGTCTTGCCGGTGCCCGTGGCGCCGGTGACGAGGCCGTGACGGTTGGCAAACGGCAGATCGATATATTCGATGCCGGCGTCGCTGCCGCCGAGCAGGATGCGGCCACCCTGGGCATAGAACCGCGGATCACTAATGTCGGCAGCCGCCGGCCCTTGATTTGGCGTTTCCGCCATCAAACGTCTCCCGTGCCAACGCTCGTGCCCGGCGGCATGCCTAGTCCCGCCCATCTGAAGTCCCTGCACCACACGCGGCAAACTCAAGCCGGGAACTTCAGATAGAATGCGGTACTAGAATCATAGACTTGCTAGCACCCTTTGCTTTCCGAAGTCCGCTCACGTGGGTGCTCCACGGTTATACGAACTTCGGAAAGCGGGTACTAGTCTGCC
>CAYWBX010000536.1:0-3151 GCA_964456015.1 uncultured Hyphomicrobiaceae bacterium
CGTCGGCGTGTAGTGGCGGTATCGCTGCGCTCGCTCGCTGCCGCCAACCAGAACGACCGGCGTCTCGATTTCGCGCGCCGAGAGTGCGACCCGGAGGGCCGACGCGACTTCGTGTTCGGTGTCCGCGGGCGCCAGCATAGGTGCCGGCGGGGGTTTGCGACGTGACGTATCTGGATCATCTCAATGCCGAGCAGAGGCGGGCCGCAGAGCACGGCATCTCGCCCGGCGACACCTCGCGCAGCGGGCCGCTTCTCATCATCGCGGGAGCAGGCTCCGGAAAGACGATGACGCTTGCCGCGCGCGTGGCCCATCTCATCGTCAATGGCGCGGACCCGGCACGGATTCTCCTGTTGACCTTCTCCCGCCGCTCGGCTGCCGACATGGAAGCCCGCGTCCGGCGCATGGTGCAAGCGGCAAAGCGAGAGAGGTCATCCCTCGAACGGGCGGCAATTCGGTGGTCGGGCACCTTTCATGCGGTTGGCGCGCGCCTGCTGCGCCGGCACGCCAGCCGGATCGGGTTGTCCCCAAGCTTCACGATTCATGATCGCGAGGATGCCGCCGACCTCCTCAATCTCGTGCGCCACGACCTCGGTCTCGCGGACGCCCGGAAGCGGTTCCCGCTCAAGTCGACATGTCTCGCCATCTACTCGCATGCAGTCAATTCCGGTCTGCCGCTCGGGGTCGTGCTCGAGAAGAACTTCCCTTGGTGCGCTGAGTTCGAGCAGCCCTTGCGCGAGCTCTTCGACGGGTATGTCGCGGCCAAGCAGGCACAGTCCGTGCTCGACTACGATGATTTGTTGCTCTACTGGGCCGAGATGATGTCGGTCGCGGAGATTGCCGAGGAGGTCGGGCGGCAATTCGATCACGTTCTCGTCGATGAATATCAGGATACCAATCCATTGCAGGCCCGGGTGCTGGCAGGGCTGAAGCCCGATGGCCGAGGCCTGACTGTCGTCGGGGATGACGCCCAGGCGATCTACGGTTTTCGCGCCGCGACGGTCCGCAACATTCTGGATTTTCCTGCTCGCTTCGATCCGCCGGCGGCAATCGTCACCCTCGAGCGCAACTACCGGTCGACGCAGCCGATCCTGCTCGCCTCGAACGCAGTGATCGCGATGGCCCGGGAGCGGTTCACCAAGAATCTGACAAGCGACAGGGCCTCGGCGCAGCGCCCCCGTCTCGTCACGGTGACGGACGACGTTGCCCAGGCCGCCTATGTCGCCGAGCAGGTGCTGGCCCAGCGTGAAGCGGGCGTGATGCTCAAGGCGCAAGCCGTCCTCTTTCGCACCTCGCACCACAGCACCCTCCTTGAGTTGGAGCTGACGCGCCGTAACATCCCCTTCGTCAAGTTCGGCGGACTGAAATTCCTCGAGGCCTCGCACATCAAGGACGTTGTTTCGGTCTTGCGCTGGGCGGAAAACCCGCGCGATCGGGTCGCGGCCTTCCGGGTCCTGCAGGTGCTTCCAGGGATCGGTCCGGCGACCGCCGCCAGGGCGTTCGACCGCATTGCCGGCTCGGGCGCAGCGTTCGGCGCGCTCGCGATTTTCAGGCCGCCAGCCGCGGCTTTGGATGCCTGGCCCGCATTGGTGCGACTGCTTGATCAGCTCCATCAAATCCGGATCGGCTGGCCAGGCGAGGTGGATGCGGTAAGAGCGTGGTTCCAGCCGCATTTCGAGCAGCGCTATCCCGACGCCGCTATCCGCACCGGCGATCTCGATCAACTCGTCCGGATTGCCGCGCAGTATGCGTCGCGGGAGCGCTTTCTCACCGAGATGACGCTCGATCCTCCGGAGGCGACGAGCGACGAAGCGGGGACACCGCTTCTCGACGAAGATTATTTGATCCTGTCGACAATTCACTCGGCGAAGGGGCAGGAGTGGACCGCCGTCTATGTGCTCAATGTGGTCGACGGCTGCATTCCTTCCGACATGGCGACGGGTACGGCCGATGAAATCGAGGAAGAACGGCGCCTCCTCTACGTCGCGATGACGCGGGCCAAAGACGATTTGCACCTCATCGTTCCGCAGCGCTTCTTTGTGCACCAGCAGGCGCGCGGCGGCGACAGACACCTCTATGCGGCGCGAACGCGCTTCATCCCTGCCGACATAGTTCGTCTGTTCGAAGTGTGCACTTGGCCGTCGGCGCAGGAGCCCGGCAAGAAGGAGGGCGCGGCGGGGCCCCTGGTGTTTGACGTGAGGGCGCGCCTCGGCGGCATGTGGAAGGCGCGCGCTTGAACCCATCCGCCGTCAGCCGACGCTTCCAGTCGGGCAGCTTGGGCGCACTCAGGTCGAAGCCCCCGCAAGCGCCTTCTCGATGCGCGGTTTGACCTCCGAGATCATGAGCTCCATCGAGCGCATGGCCGTCTTGTGCGGCGTATCGCCGACCTTGAAGGCGAAGGATAACTGTGCGGGTTTGGCGACCTTGATCTCTTCCACCAGTTTCTCCGCCACCGTCTCCACATCGCCGATCGGCAGATTGTCGTGGATGGTCTCGAGCGGCTCCTCGTCCTTGGCCGGCACGTCGACAAGCGCGATGCCGTCCATCACCTCCTGCCGGTTGCGCAGGCTCGAGGCAAGGCGCGTCTGATACCGCGCATTCTCGGCGAACCGCATACCTTCTTCGCGACTGTCGGTGATGAGCGCGAACCGGTTGAGCGTCATGTGCGCTTTTTCGACCGGAACGTTCTCCGCAGCGAACGCTTTCTCGAAATCGGCGTACTGTTCGGCGAGCATCTTGCGCCCGCCGCTGCGTCCTGACGTGATGACGCGATGGCCATGACGCGCAGCAGCGCGGAACATTTCGACGGTGTGACCAGCGACATAAATTGGCAGCGGATTTTGCACGGGCCGCGCCGCAATATGCGTCCGCGGCAGTTTGTAATGCCGGCCCTCGTAGCTGAAGAAATCCTGCGCGAACGCCAGATCGAGAATGTCCAGGAACTCGTCGGTCATCTCGATCTTGTGCCTGATGTCGACGCCGAACCGTTCGAATTCGTAGGGCTGATAGCCGGCGCCGATGCCAAGCATCAGGCGACCTCCGGACATCGCATCGGCAGTGGCGATCTCCGCGATGAGCCGCATCGGATTGTAGAGCGGCACCACGACCACCGCCGTGCCGAGCCGAATGCGCCGAGTGTTCGAGGCGCAATGCG
>CAYWBX010000537.1:0-2473 GCA_964456015.1 uncultured Hyphomicrobiaceae bacterium
CCCGGCGGCGTCGACTACATGCATCTCGTCGATCTCGCCCGCGCACACATCGAGGCGACCGGGCGGCGCAGCCTGAAGGACCGGCTTGTTCGGGCGCTTCTTGCTGCGACCATTCCTTATCCGGCGCGGTTCCGGAAGGCGCTGGCGCTGGCGGGGCTTGGGCGGCCGCTGCGTCCCTTGCTTGCGCGGCTCGGTCTCAAGGAACTCGTCGCCATGCTCGATCTGGCGCCGCGGCGGCGGCCGCCGGTGCCGGCCTTTGCCGGGCCCGGAACGGCGGCAACGAAGGCGGAGCGGCGCGGGCGCGTCATCCTGCTTGCGGGCTGCGCGCAGCAGGTGCTTCGCCCGGCCATCAACGATGCCACCGTCCGGCTGCTGGCGCGTCGCGGCGTCGACGTCGAGGTTGCGGCAGGCGCCGGCTGCTGCGGTGCGCTCGTGCACCACATGGGCCGGGAAGGCGCGGCCGTCGAGCAGGCAAAGCGCAATGTCGACGCCTGGTCGAAGGTCATGAGCCGCGGGCCCGTCGATGCCATCATCATCAACGCCTCCGGCTGCGGCACCATGGTCAAGGACTATGGTCATCTGCTCAAGCATGCCCCAGGCCACGCGCAGCGGGCGGCCGAGATTGCGGGGAAGGCGCAGGACATTGCCGAGTTCCTTGCGGGATACGAGCTCGGCGCGCCCGTGCGCTGGTCGAGCCTGCGCGTTGCCTACCATTCCGCCTGCTCCCTGCAGCACGGGCAGCGCATCACCGATCCGCCGAAGACGCTGCTGCGTCGCGCCGGGTTCACGGTTCTCGATGTGCCGGAGGGGCACATCTGCTGCGGGTCGGCGGGGGTCTACAACATCCTTCAGCCCGAGATCGCCCGCGAGCTCGGCCAACGCAAGGCGCTGAATATCGAGAGCGTGCGGCCCGATGTGATCGCGGCCGGCAACCTCGGATGCATCACGCAGATCGCAACGGCGACAAAGCTGCCGGTGGTGCACACGATCGAGCTTCTCGACTGGGCCTACGGCGGGCCCGTGCCGGCCGGGCTCGAGCATCTGAAGGGCTTCGTCAAAGACGTCCCGCTGGCGGCCGAGCCGCCGGCTTGATCCCCGGCGCGGGCCTGAGCGCCGCCGTTTGGCCCGGCAGCGGGGCGCGGGTCTTGCAGGAGTGGGACGGGACTGCCCAAATGTGGTCATAAGTCGGTGGCGGCAGTGATGCCGGGGACCTGCGGCAGGTGGCGGCGCGGGCGTTTGCGGTCGGGAGCCGGTGCATGGCGGATGATCCGTACAAGGTTTTGGGCGTGCCGAGAGATGCCTCGGACGACGACATTCGGCGCGCGTTCCGCCGGCTCGCCAAGGAGCTGCATCCGGATCTGCACCCCGGCGACAAGGCGGCGCATGACCGCTTCAAGAAGGTGTCGGTCGCCTATGAGCTCATCGGCGATCCCGAGAAGCGGCGGCGCTACGACCGCGGGGAGATCGACGCGACGGGTGAGCCGCGCCGGGCCTATCAGTGGCAGGGCGCGGGGGCGGGCGCGGAGACCGGCTTCGGCGACATCTTCGCGGAGATCTTCGGCCAGCGCGGGACGCGCCCGGGCGCCGGCTTCAGCCTGCGGGGTCAGGACGCCCGTTACACGCTTGAGGTGGAGTTCCTCGAGGCGGTGCTCGGTGCCAAGAAGCGGGTGACGATGCCGTCCGGCGGCACGCTCGACCTCACCGTCCCCGAGGGCGTTACGGACGGACAGGTCCTGCGCCTCAAGGGAAAAGGAAATCCGGGCGTGCGCGGCGGCGAGCCCGGCGATGCGCTGGTCGAGGTGCATGTCCGTCCGCATCCGGTCTTCAAGCGGCAGGGAAACGACATCCTGATCGACCTGCCGATCACCATCGACGAGGCCGTGCTCGGGGCGCGCATCGAGGTGCCGACCGTTTCCGGCCGCGTCGCGCTCACCATTCCGAAGGGCACGAGTTCCGGCCAGGCGTTCCGCCTGAGGGGGAAGGGCGTGCGGGATGCGCGCGGCGGCCAGGCAGGAGACCAGATCGTCACCGTCAGAATCGTGCTGCCGGAGAAGATCGACGAATCGCTCGCCTACTTCTTGGCCGAGTGGCGCAAGAAGCACGCCTACGATCCGCGGCGCAGTTAGCGCGCAGGCGGCTTCGGTCGCGTCTGCTATCCTTTCTGCCGATTCGACGTCCCGTTCGGCGGAGGCACGGCGCGTGCGGCGCAAGGGTAACGGCATGTGGGCGTTGCTTCCGCGGGCGCCGGCGGCTGGCATGGCGCTCGCGCTGGGGTTCATTCTTGCCGTCGGCGCGGGAGGGCTCGGGCGCGCCGGCGAGCGCGATCGAGGCGGCGAGTCCGCTGCTCTCTACCGGCTCAAGGCGCATCCGGCCGCTGCCGACCTCGAGGTGTCGGGCACTGCGCCGGAGCGCGGTGGCGCGCGACGGCAGGCGGTCACCGATGTCGCCCTTTGGCTGCGCGCCCGGCCTGGTC
>CAYWBX010000537.1:2483-3151 GCA_964456015.1 uncultured Hyphomicrobiaceae bacterium
GCCTGGTCTGGCACTTGCCGGCGCGCTTGGCCTCGCCAACGCCGATGCGCGCGCCCGGCGTTCTCCCATCTTCGAGGCGGACCTGCTGGTGGTTGCAGGCGGCCGGCTGTTGATCGAGGCGCGGGCGGAGTGCTCCCGGTGGGTCGCTGACGTCTCACTCTGCCGGGTCGGTTGCGATGGCGGCCTCTTCGCGCTGGTGCGAGGCCGCGCATCGGCAGACGCCCCGCTCGCCCTCAAGATCGGCCGGATTCCCGATCCCGCGGCCGATGCCGTCGAGGAGGGGGTGCGCATCGGCGCGTGTGCGGATTGGGATGGCGAGCCGCGCCGGCTGCAGCCGCGGGCAGGGTTCAATCAGGTCACGCTCGCCCTTACGGTCGAGTAAGGCTGCGCGCGACGCGAACAGGGCGCGCTCAGCCGATTGGACGGCAGTCGGTTCGCGCCCCCTGGCCGGTGGCGGATGCGCTCAGCGCATCAGGAACAGGGGGCACTCGAGCATGGCGATGATGCTTTGCAGGTCCTCGTCCGAGGGCGCGAGGCCTCCGTCGAAGCGTGTGATGACGAAACCGGGGTGTGCTTTGCGCAGCGTCTCCGCCACCTCGAGCGGGGAGCCGAAGCGTGGGGTCAGACGGACGAGATCCGCCTGCGCCTGCGGCCCGACGATCAGACGG
>CAYWBX010000538.1:0-3143 GCA_964456015.1 uncultured Hyphomicrobiaceae bacterium
CCGGCGCAGCCAGGACACGCCGATGAGGTCATAGACGCCGATCAGAGCGCGGCCGAAATTCGTATACTTCGACTTTCCGGCAAGTCGCGGCCGGTCTCCGACTGGCAGGTAGGCCGTCTCCAGGCCGTAGGTATGGAACAAGGCAGGAAGATATCTGTGCATGCTTGTGAAGTAGGGCAGCCTGAGAAACGCTTCCCGCCAATAGACCTTGATGCCGCAGCCGGTATCCGGGCATTCGTCTTTCAGGATTCGATCCCGCACCCAGTTCGCGATTCGTGAGGCTGCGCGCTTAGACCCTTCGGCAGCGCGTTCAACGCGCACGCCTCCAACAAGCGCGGGCCCCTTGCTGCCGGGCGGCGCCAACCGCTCGATGAGACGCGGAATGTCACTGGGATCATTCTGACCGTCGCCATCCATCGTCGCAATGACGGGATTGACGGCGGCCAGGATCCCGGTCCGCAAGGCCGCGCTCTGACCGCTTCGCGAGGCATGTCTCAGATAGCGCAATCCAGGAAGATTCCCTCGCGCTATCAATGCCTTTACCTCTGCCCCGGTTGCATCCTCGCTGCAGTCGTCGACCACGATCACCTCGCCCAGGATGTTCTCCGGCACAACGGCGTAGGTCTCCTCGACGAGGCGCCCGATGTTGCCAGCCTCATTGAGCGCAGGGATGACGATTGTGACGCGCATGAGCAGGGGCTTCCAAGGGTTTCTGTGCCGGAAATTTACCGCTCGATATTGCCCAACGCTTGCGGCTGCGGGCGATCGGACCGAGACGCGCACGGCCGGGTCGGCAAGCCGCGACACTGCGGCACCAAATTATCAGTCTTTCTCCAGCCACCTCAACCATGTAAATGACGGTGGATCGCGGCGGGAATGTGGGCGTGAACGCAGCGCCGCCGCGTCCGGACAGCGAGCCCGGCAGCCGAACGGATCGGAATTGCGGCGATCTCTGGGCGTAACTTCACGTGAGACTTGCATGCAGCCTGCTGCGGCCCGAACCGACCGCATTTCTGCGCTAGGGACGGCCACCTGGGTGTACGCCGGACTGGCCGCGCTACTTCTTCTGCGAGCCGTAGCGCTCTATTTCAATCAGACCGATCTGTTTTTCGACGAAGCACAATACTGGCATTGGGGAAAGGAGCTGGCGCTCGGCTATTACTCCAAACCGCCCCTCATCGCCTGGGTCATTGGCGCGACGACGGTCGCATGTGGGGATTCCACCTTCTGCATTCGGTTGCCCGCCCCTGTTCTTCATACGTTGACTGCAGGGGTCATTTTTGAGATTGGCCGGCGCTTTGTCTCGCCTGCGGTCGGCGCCTGGGCAGCCATAGGCTTCGCAACGCTGCCAGGCGTGTCGCTGTCAGCGGGAATCATCTCGACGGACGTGCCGCTACTCCTCTGCTGGGCGGTGGCCCTGCTTGCTTATCTCGAGCTCGGTCGCTCAAGACGCTGGGCTGCTGCCGTCGCCCTCGGCGCGGCGATTGGCATCGGCCTGAACGCCAAGTACGCGATGGCGTTCTTTCTGGTCTCGATGGCGGTGCATCTCGCTGCCTCCCCGTCTCATCGCCAGATCCTTTTTGGTCGGCAGCTATGGGTGGCGATCGGCTTGGCGATTCTGCTCATCATCCCCAACCTGGCGTGGAACCTTGGCAATGGTTTCGCCACGTTTGCGCACACCGCAGATAACGCCAGATGGAGCGGAACACTTCTCAGCTTTGGCAAAGGGCTGGAGTTTATTGGCGGCCAGTTCGGCGTCTTCGGTCCGGTCCTTTTCGGGGCCTTGCTGGTCATCGCGTATCGCGCTGCGCGGCGAGAGCTGACGGACCTGGAAGGGCTCTTCCTGTGCTTCACCCTTCCTGTCCTGCTGATGATGTCGACGCAGGCCTTTATTTCCCGCGCGCATGCCAACTGGGCGGCAACGGCTTATGTGGCGGGAATCCTTCTGGTTATGACCGTCCTGACGCGCTCTGGCGCAAGCCGGTGGTTGTGGCGCTCGCTGGTCTTGCATGTGGTGATCGCAGGCGCGCTTGCGATCGGGCCCGCTTATGCAGGGCGTTTCGTCCTGCCGGCAATAGGGGACCCCTACCAGCGCATGCTTGGTTGGAAGGCGCTGGTTTCTGAAGCGCGAGACCACCTAGCCGCTGCGCGCAGAGCGAATGCTCCATTTGCCGCAATTCTGGCCGACGAACGTGCCATGACTGCCGAACTGCTCTACTACTTGCGTGACGACCCAACTCCGGTGGTCGCATGGCGAGATGGACCGCGGCCCCGCGATCACTTTGAGCTGACGCGACCGCTTAACGGCTCTAGCCAGACGCCGGCCTTGCTCGTGAGTTTGCGTCGCGATGCAACCCACATCACGCGGCGCTTCGCCGAGGTTGAATTGATCGCCGAGACGAAAGTTCCAGCCGGTCTCGGCAATCCGAGAACGGTGCGGTTCTTCAGGCTTTCGGGGATTCTGCACGACAAGAGCCCCGATCGGGCCAGGTGAACACCATGCATGAGGAGGAGCTCGCAACATGAGTCTCAAAGGACGCAATGCCATTGTCACGGGATCGACATCGGGGATCGGCAACGCGATCGCAGTCGCACTCGCTCGAGCTGGTGCAAATATCGTCGTCAACGGCCTCGGCACCGAGGCTGACAACAAGTCCGCAATCGACAAGGTCGCCGCTGCAGGAACACGCGTGATCTTCGATGCCGCCAATATGCTTCGTCACAATCAGATCGCCGACATGGTGGCCAGGACCGAGCAGGCCCTTGGCTCGGTGGATATCATCGTCAACAACGCCGGGATCCAGCACGTATCGCCCGTCGAGGAGTTCCCGATCGAAAAGTGGGATGCCATTATCGGCATCAACCTGACATCGGCCTTCCACACGGTGCGGGCAGCCGTGCCTGGGATGAAGCGGCGGCGGTGGGGTCGCATCATCAATATCTGTTCTGCCCACTCGCTGGTGGCATCACCCTTCAAGTGCGCCTACGTCGCAGCTAAGCACGGGCTTGCCGGGTTCACGAAAACGGTGGCGCTCGAACTCGCCGAGACCGGCATCACCTGCAACGCGGTATCCCATGGATTTGTCTGGACACCGCTTGTTGAGGCCCAGTTGCCGGATCTGGCCCGTTCCAAGGGCATTTCG
>CAYWBX010000539.1:0-3128 GCA_964456015.1 uncultured Hyphomicrobiaceae bacterium
GGCACCTCGAAGCGGCTCTCCTCGAGCGGCTCCGGCGGCGGCGACGGCGGCGGAGCAGCCTGAATGAGGCGGTCGAGCGCGTCCGCGCAGCGCATGCCCACGGCAAGGCCGGCGCGGGCTGCCGGCACATTGACCGTCGAGAGCACACCGCGCGCGATCCCGTCCTTGCCGTCGCCGATCCGCGCCGACCAGCTCGAGATGGCGGCCGCCGGCACGCCGAGCTTTTCGAGAAGCGCGAGACCGGCCACGCCCGCGCGCTCGCGGCCGATCCCGGCGTCGTTGAGGATGACCGCCCCGATACCCTTCGCCGCCGCGTAATAGGCAGCGTAGACGCCGCCGTGTGAGGCACAGTACGCCACGCCCCCGCGGTGCGCAGCGGTCAGGTGTGTGACGCTATCAAGGACGATGGGCTGAGCCATTGGCATGGCGACGGCACTCCGACGCATGAGCTGCGATGACGGCATCTTGGGCTCTGGTCCGCGTTCGCGACAAGCCTCGATCGCGAGCCGGACCGGCCTCACACCTCGTCCTCCGCGACCGCCTCCGACCATGGTTGCTCGGGCTCGGTCGCGCCCTCGTGTCCTTCAGCGCTGGCGCGCACCGCGCCGGCGATCGTGAACGGCATCGGATAGACGACGGGCTCGGCGGCGACGGTCTCGAACGCGGCCGCGAGTGCCGCCTTCGTCGCCTCCGGCAGACGTCGGTCGACCGACACGCCGGCGCCGCCTGAGACATCAATCCGCGGCTGGTGGAACACGGTATCGAGATCAAACCCGAAGTCCGCAATCATTGCCAGAATTTGGAAAACCGCCGGCAGGATTCGCCGTCCGCCGCAGCCTCCAATCCCGACCACCTGCTCATCGCAAACCATGATCGTCGGCACGTAGTTGGCAAGCCCCCGGCGATCCGGCGCAAGCCCGTTCGGGCCTCCGGGGCGCGGATCGAACCAGTTGATTCCGTTGTTCATGAGGATGCCGGACTGCGGCAGCACCACGCGCGCGCCGAACAGCGAAAGCAGCGTCTGCGTCAACGCAACGATGTTGCCGTGCCGGTCGACCACCGAGATGTGCGTCGTCGAGGTCGGCACGCTGCGCTCGCCGGCATCGCCCATGCGCCGGAAGCGATCCTCCCAGGCGTGCTCCAGCGCCTTTGCGTAGGCGATGAAGCGCGCACCGTCCGGCATCGTGCCAGGCGTGCCGCCGTGCGTTTTCAGATGCTCGAACGCGACGGCGAGCGTCGGTCCGCCCGTGAGCTCAGGCAGCACGTTGAGCGTGTGCCGGCCGTAAGTGAAGGTGAGCGGCGCGCGCTCGACCGGCGCCACGCCGGCGAGGTCCTCTTCGCTGAGATACCCGCCGAGTGCCTTGACATCCTCAGCGATCGCACGCGCGAGCGGGCCTTTGTACAGAACGTCTGCACCGTCGGCGGCAATCGCCCGGATCGTCCGCGCCAGCGCCGGCGCCGCAAGGCGCACCGGGCCGAGTGAGGCCTGCGGCGCCGGCGGAACCGGCGGCAGGCCGCCGCGGGTGAACCGTTCGCGCGCGCCTGCGTCCTTGGCGAGATCGCCGAGCGCGCTTGCGATGACGAGCATGGTATGCCAGTCGACCGTGATGCCGGTTTCGGCAAGATCGGCGGCCGGCTGAACGAGCTTGGCCCACGGCTTTGAGCCGAAGAGCTTGTGGGCAAGCGCAAGACCCGCCGGCTGCGTCGGCGCAACGATCGCCTTGGCGCCGACCGTGTTGGCGTTGTTCTTGACCGCCGGCCAGCCGAACAAGTTGCCTTCGTCGATGCCGCCGGCAAGCGGGAAATCCTCGATCCTGAGCCCTTTGGGCGAGCGTGCGCCGAAATCGACGCATGTCACCCTGCCGCTCCTCCCATCGCGATGGACAAGCGCGCCGACGCCGCCGACGCCGCTCATCCAAGGCTCCGCGACGCCGACCATGAAGGCCGCCGCCACGGCCGCGTCGATGGCGTTGCCGCCCTCCTTGAGAACGCGCGCGCCGGTCTCCGAGGCGATCCGGTTCTGCGTCACCACGATGCCGGCCTTGGAACGCACCGACGGCTTTCGCACCGTCCGCTTGAGCGAGAAGTTTGGCGACAACGCCGACTGCGGTTTCGGCATGGAAAACATCCTTCGGCTGAGTGAGACGGGCGATCTGGGGTCACGTTGCAACGCGCGCGGCTGCTTCGCAATATGCGCCGATCCGTGCCGCTGGGGAGAGCTTCATGCGTATCATCGCTGCCGCCGTGCTGTACTTCGTCACTGTGTTCGCCGCCGGCTTTCTTCTGGGCGTTGTGCGCACGCTGCTGCTCGAGCCGAGGCTTGGACCCTTCGCCGCCGTCCTGCTCGAAGCGCCGTTCCTGCTCGCCGCGATCGCCTTCGCGGCGCGCCGCGTCCCCGAGGCGGCGAATGTCGCACCGCACATTCCGGCGCTTCTCGCCGTCGGGGGCGTGGCCCTCCTCTTCCAGCTCGCCGCGGACGCAGCGGTCGGGGTCTGGCTGCGCAACATCGGGCTCGCCGAGCAACTCGCGCGCTTTGCAACGCCGGAAGGCATCATCTACGCCGTCCTGCTGGCGGCCTTTGCCGTGATGCCGGCCGTCCTGCGGCAGGCCCGGGCGGCCTGAGGGGGACTCAGGTCTGTTGCGCTCCAAAGTGCTGAACAAGCGCGTCGAGCGTCGCGTCCGGCGCCTCCTGCATCATCATGTGACCGCTGCCGGCGATCTCGACGACCTTGGCGCCGCTGATCGAGGCGGCAAGCTCGCGGCCGCTCTTTGCCGGAGTCATCACGTCGAGCGCACCCAGGACGACGAGCGTCGGGCACCTGACGCGCTCGGCGCTCTCCTTGCCGCTGGTCCACGCCGCGCACGCGGAAAGGTCGGCGGCGAGGGCTCCCTCGCGTCCCGTTGCGAGAAGCGCGCGCGCGCCGCCCGTCATCCAGAGCCCCGGCGCGACGTTGCCGCCCAGTTTCGCTGCGTTGGCGAAGCACCAGCCGGTCATCATGTCATAGGCGCGTTCCGGTTCTTCGCGCGCGGCCTTGAGGAGCGCCGGATGCACGGGCATCGCCGCGGAAACCCCGAGCAGCGCAAGCCTCGTGACGCGCGCCGCCGCCCGCGCCGCCGTCTCGAGCGCG
>CAYWBX010000540.1:0-3113 GCA_964456015.1 uncultured Hyphomicrobiaceae bacterium
CGTGACGAAACGCGCCCAGAGTCCCTACAGGAGCAGTTTGGATGACCAGTCAACGCGTGCTTGCCGCCGACATTATCGCGCTCTCCAAAGACAAGGGCTTCCTCGCCAAGCAGCTCTACGTGGTGTTTACGACTCCGGTGGCGGGCATTGGGCCGGTTATGCAAAATATCGAGGCGCATCTCGCGTTCCAAGAATCGCTCCAGCAACGCGGAATCATGTTCGCCGCCGGACCGCACTGGGGCGACGACGAGACGTCCTGGGACGGTGATGGCATGGTGGTAATCCGCGCGGATTCGCTTGCAGAGGCTCGCCAAATCGCTGCAGCCGATCCGATGCATGCCAATGGAGCGCGCAAATTTGTCGTGCGTCCGTGGCTCATCAACGAAGGCGCAGTCACCATCAAGCTTTCGTACGCCGGTAAGACGTTCGAGCTTCTGTGATTTGGGGCACCCCATCGAATAGCGCATGCGCAGTTGGTGTGCGAGAGCGGGCGGGTGACCCGAATTCAGCAGCTTCATCATATTCATGAGAGGCGTGAAAACGGTACCTCTACGCAATGGAAACTGCTTGATAGCAAGGGACGAGACTATGACTGCAGTCAAGGAAAAGACGATTGTAACCCAGCGCCTTCATGCAGACTGCCCCACGCATTCGCGGACCGAAGTGACCGTACGCGATGTCAGAACCGTCATCGACGAGCCGAAGGAGCGCGACGGGACTAATTTGGGACCGACGCCAACAGAGACGTTGGTCGCTTCCCTTGTCGCATGCACGAATGTCATCGGCCACAAATGCGCCAACAAGCATGGGGTCGAATTCAAAAAAATGTTCATCGACGCGGAAGCATTCTTCGACCGTCGTGGAACCCAATTAGCGGAGGAGATTGAAGTTCCTTTCCCAAAGATTCGCCTGGTAATCAATGTGACAACGAACGCGAGCGAAAACAGCCTTGAGAAGGTGAAGGCCGATTTGCATCGCTTTTGTCCGGTCGCGAAGGTCCTACGTAACGCCGGAACCCAGATCGAAGAAGTTTGGAACATTACTCGCGGATGAGGCCGGCGCTGCTGCCACAGGAGCACCCGGTGGCGTCCCAGAACTCTCCGAGAAGTAATGTGTGCCGCGCTACTTGTGTTTCGAGCTGCGAATAATGGCCAAGGGAATCGAAGGAGAGGAGGAACATGGACATCACCCGCGCGTTGTGCGCCGCGATTATCGTCCTGTTTGCCAGCACTGCGGCCTCGCTATCGCAGTCCTGGCCATCTCGACCGATTTCTGTCGTCAGTGTGTTTAGCGCAGGCAACGCCACGGACACGGTCGCTCGCATTGTACTCGATCAGGTATCAAAAGACCTCGGTCAGCCGTTTGTCATTGAAAACCGCCCGGGCGGCGGAGGCACAGTCGGGGTCGCAGCGGTCGCAAGAGCCGAACCTGACGGCTACACCATCCTGCTCCATGCCTCGACCTTCGGCTCTCAGGTCGTCATGCACAAGAATTTGCCGTATGATTCAATTAACGACTTCACACCAATTGTCCCGTTCGGCATCCAGCCGCTTGTTCTTGTTGTTGGCACATCCAAGGGATTTAAGACGGCTGCCGACCTGGTCGCCGCCGCCAAAGCCGCGCCCGGCTCACTGAATTTCGCTTCTGCGGGGATAGGCGCGACATCGCATCTGGCGGGGCTACGTTTCATCCGCGCTGCAGGTATCGACGTACAGCACATCCCATTCCGGGGGCCGACCGAGGCATTTACGGAGGTGATGGCTGGTCGCGTCGATTTTTTCTTTCTGCCACTGGCACCGGCGATCGGTCTGGTAAGGCAGGGGAAAATCGTTGCGCTGGCAGTGAGTTCTACGACTCGGGCTCCGACCTTACCGGATGTTCCGACCGTTGTCGAAATCGGCTATCCGGGCGCCGCATACCAGTTCTGGGCCGGGCTGTTTGCCCCGGCCAAGACTCCGCGCGCGATCGTCGATAAGCTTCACCGCGCGACTATGCGCGCATTAACGCTTCCGGCGGTGAGTTCCAAATTGTCTCAGATGGGCGTGGAGCCCTTGCCGATGAGCGTCGAGCAGTTTGGCGAGTTCTTCCGCGAAGATATGAATGCCATAGCCCGGCTCGCAAGGGAGGCCGGGATCGGGCCGGCAAATTGATGGCCCTACGCGAGCTTTGCGACAATGGCATAAAGGGCCAACTGGAGAGAGATTTTGGCAGGCTCCGCCGCGATCCTGTCACAGCGTCTTGCGAGGCTTGCGCCATGCCCCGGTATTTTTTCAACACCCGCATCGACGGGGAACTGATCCGCGATCCCGACGGCGCCGAATTGCGCGATCCGGATCACGCCTGGACTATGGCGCGCGCCATGATCCGCGACATCCTGCACGACGAGGATGCCGAACCCCGCCTGATGCGGGCGGCGATCGAGGTCACCGACGAGGACGGCGAGATCGTGCTGGAATTTCCCTTCACCGAGGCGCTGATCGAGCCCGGGCAGGGGTCGGTGCGAGTGCATTGATTTTGGGGCTTGCACTTCCGCTCATCCCCGCCGAAAGCGGCGCCCGGATTCTGGATTCCCGCTGGTGCGGAATCAACGGAGTGAGTGGTGTCCGCCAGCGGATCGGCTTCACTTCTTCTCGTTCACCGCGCGCACGATCGGCCACCACAGGGCCTGCTCGCTCTTGATGAAGGCCGCGGTGCCCTCGGGCGAAAGCGGGCGGATATAGGTGCCGAGCACTTCGAATTTATGCCTCACCTCGGGATGATCGAGCGCAACGAGCAGGTCGGCGCTGATCTTGCGCACGATCGCGTCCGGCGTGCCGGCCGGCGCCATCAATGCGAGCCAGCCCTTGCTCTCGAAGCCCGGCACGAATTCGGAAACGGTTGGAAGTTCAGGCATGTTCGGCAGCCGCGTGGCGGAGGCGATCGCGAGCGGCTTGACGAGCTTGCCCTGCAACGCGCCGAGAAGGCCCGCGATGCCCTCGAAGATGATCGGAAGGCGGCCGGTCGACACATCGTTGATCGAGGCGGCGGCGCCGGAGGCATGCACGAAGGTCAGCGGCACGTCGGCCCTGATGCGCAGAAGCTCCTCGATGAGGACATCCAGGTCCTTGTCCTGC
>CAYWBX010000541.1:0-3093 GCA_964456015.1 uncultured Hyphomicrobiaceae bacterium
AAGCCCGGCTCCGGCCTCGGCCTCTCCATCGTCGCCGACCTCGCCCAATCCTATCGCGGCAGGTTCTCGCTCGAGGTCTCGCCCGCCGGCGGCCTCAGCGCCCGGCTCGATCTGCCCGCCGTCTGAAGCGGCGCCCCGCGCCATTGGGTGCCAAGCCGCGGGGCCGCCGCCGACGTCGAAGTTTCGCCCGAATCGGCCGACAAAAAGCAGTGTTCAATTGCTCCTGTGGACACAACCGCTGCACCGGTTGCCTTGACCTTTCCGGTTCGGCATCTGCGGGCGCCTTGGCGAGATCACGGAAGGAAAAGAGCGATCATGCGGACGATGCGGATCGTGGCGACGGCCACGCTGGTGGCATTTGCGGCGGGCTGCGGGCCCGAGGCATCGAAGCAGGACACCGGCCTTGTGGTTGGCGCCGTCGCCGGCGGCCTCCTCGGCAACGCCGCGGGACGCGGCGGCGGACGGCCTGCGGCAACGATCGTCGGCGCCGTCCTCGGCGGCATCGTCGGCAGCGAGATCGGCCGCGCCATGGACAGGCAGGATCGCATCCTCGCGCAGCAGGCCGAAATCGACGCCCTCGAGCGTGGCCGCTCCGGCGCTCCGATCCGCTGGCGCAACCCGGACAACGGCCGCTACGGCGAGGTGGTTCCACAACCACCATACCGCCGCGGCTCACTTGACTGCCGGGACTATACCCACACGATCTACATCGACGGTCGCCCGCAGGCGATGCGCGGCACGGCGTGCCGCAACCCGGACGGCACATGGCAAAACGTGAGCTGACCTGGGGGGCGGACGCCGCCTCCTCCCGCGAGGCTCTCCCGTCGCGACATATCGTGCGCCCGCAAGGGGCCGGCTTGTAACGTCAGCCCGCCGTGCTAAGTGAAGTCGCGTACCGCGGGATGCAAGAATGGCACTTTGGATCGGGCTTGCCATAGTGACGGCCGCCGTGCTGGTGGCGCTGGTCGGTCCGCTGTTGCGCCCCGGGCCCGCCCCTCGCCCCTACGCCACGCTCTCCGAAGCCGGCATTCTCTATCGCGACCAGCTCCGCGAGCTCGACGGGGATCTCGCCCGCGGCGCCATCACCGACGCGGACTACCGCGCGTCACGCGCCGAGATTGCCCGCCGTCTGCTGGCGGCCGAAACGGACCGGGACCAGGCGATGTCGCCGGGCCCCATGCCCGCGACAGGCGCTTGGACCGTCGCGCTCGCGCTCGTCTCGGCGCTGCCACTGGCCGCCGTCGCGATCTACCTGCACGTCGGCGCGCCGGGCCTGCCCGCCCAGCCGCACGCCGCCCGCCTGCAAGCCCCGATCGCTCAAGCGCGCGTCGACGATCTGATCCGCGCGGTCGAGCTGCGGCTTCGCGATCATCCGGAGGATGGCCAGGGTTGGGACGTCATTGCGCCGGTCTATCTGAAGCAGGGCCGCTTCCGTGAGGCCGCGGACGCCTATGCGCGAGCCGCGCGCCTCCTCGGCGACACGCCGAAACGCCTTTCGGGCTTCGCCGAGGCCACTGTTCTCGACAATGACGGCATCGTGACTGAGCCCGCGCGCCTCGCCTTCGAGAAACTCGCCGCTCTGGAGCCGTCCCGTCCCGAGCCCCGCTTCTGGCTGGCCGTGGCCATGGAGCAGGATGGCCGCCTCGATGCCGCGGTCGCCGCCTACGAGGCCCTTGTCCGAAGCGCGCCATCCGGCGCCCCGTGGCTCGCGCATGTGATCGAGCGCCGCGACGCCGCGCTGAAACGGCTGGGCGGCGCCGCCCCTGCGCCGCCGGCACGACCGGCACGGAGCACCCCGGAGCCTGAAAGCGGACCTTCCGCCGCAGACATCGCGGCCGCCGACAGGCTTTCGCCGGTGGAGCGCCGGCAGATGATCGATGCGATGGTCGAGGGCCTGGCCGATCGGCTGCGTCGGGATGGCCGCGACCTCTCCGGCTGGGAGCGCCTCATTCGCGCCTACTCGGTCATGGGGCGACGCGCGGAGGCGGTAGCCGCCCTCCGCGAAGCTCGTCGCAGCATGGCGGCAGAGCCGGCGTCACTCGCAAAGCTTGCCGAACTTGCGAAGTCCCTGGGGCTCGAGTCCTGATGACCGCTCGGAGCCCCGCATGACCCGCAAGCAGCGCCGCGCCACTGTCATCGCCGTCGGCCTTGTGATCCTCTCGGCGGCCGTCGGCCTTGTGCTCTACGCCCTGAGCGGGACCATCACCTACTTCAAGACCCCGAGCGACATCGCCGCCAGCCCAATGCCGCCCGGACAGCGCTTTCGCCTCGGCGGCCTCGTCGCCGACGGCACCGTCAAGCGCGGCACCGGCACCGAGGTCGAGTTCGCCGTCACCGATACCCTGCACACCGTGCCGGTCGTCTATCGCGGCGTGCTTCCCGATCTCTTTCGCGAGGGCCAAGGTGTCGTCACCGAAGGCCGTCTTGAGCCCGATGGACGCTTCCGCGCCGACACCGTCCTTGCCAAGCACGACGAGAACTACATGCCGCCCGAGGTCGCCAAGGCGCTGAAGGACAAAGGCGTCAAGCTCGGCCCCGGTGCCGAGCATCCGCGCGCGCCGGCAAACGCTTCGCAAGGCAGGTGAGGCGGCCCGATGATCATCGAACTCGGCCATTTCGCTCTCATCCTCGCGCTTCTCGTGGCGCTGATCCAGACTGTTCTTCCCGCCGCCGGTGCGTTGCGCCGCGACGTGCGCCTGATGCGCGTCGCCGAACCTGCCGCGCTCACGCAGCTCGCCCTGATCCTCCTCTCCTTCCTCGCGCTCACCCACGCCTACGTCACCAGCGACTTCTCCGTCGCCAACGTCTGGCAGAATTCGCACTCGCTGAAGCCGCTCGTCTACCGGATCTCCGGCGTCTGGGGAAATCACGAGGGCTCGATGCTGCTCTGGGTCCTCATACTTGCAATCTTCGGGGCCGCCGTGGCGCTCGCCGGACGCAATCTGCCGCGCGATCTGCGCGCCCTCGTCCTTGCTGTGCAGGCCTCCGTCGCCTTCGGCTTTCTCGCCTTCATCATCGCCACTTCGAACCCGTTCCTGCGCCTCGACCCCGCCCCCGCCGAGGGCCGCGGCCTCAACCCGATCCTGCAGGACC
>CAYWBX010000542.1:0-3091 GCA_964456015.1 uncultured Hyphomicrobiaceae bacterium
GCTGCTCAGGTCGTCTGCGGGGCCTCCGGCGGGATCGACCAATGCGAGCTCCTGCTCGGCTATGGATCGCAAGAGGCTATGCAGGCGCAGGTCAGGGGCGACGCCACGCAGCGCAAGAAGTCGCGCCGGAAAGACGAGGCGATTCTCCTTCGCCGAAAAGCGCAGCGCGCGGCCGAAGATGGCGCGATACTCGTCGCGGCACGGCGGCTCGGGATAGACAAAGTGCGCCTCGCTGAGCTCGAGCGGCCGGCCCAGGTACTGCCCGATCCGCAGCACGAACAGCGCGCTCAGGAACTCCATGACCTGCTTGTGCGGCCAGGGAGGCTCCGGCCTCAGCTGCCAGGTGACGTGCGCGCTTGCGCCGCGCTCCTTCATCGCAATGGCAAGCGATCCGATCATCAGCCCGGCGTAACGGATGACGCTCTGGATCATCGTTCGCAGATCGGGGGAGTTGAGCGAAATGTAACCTATGGTACCGGTACCGAAGACCGGAAAGGCGCGCGCAAAGGCCAGTCCGAAGCAGGGATTGCCTGTGCGCACCGCCGCCCGCTCGAGCAGCGCGGCGTCCGCCGAAAGCGGCATGGTCTCGTGCCGCAGCGGGTCTGCGGAGCTGCGCACTGGCTCGCGAACGCCGGCCTCGGCCATGAGCTCGGACAATGTGACGGGCGGCATGGTGAGACCGCTGACGAGCCCCTCCAAACCCTCCAGCAAGACGCGGCTGATTTGAGGCTCGAGACGGGGCATCGGCGCATCCTGAAGCTCTGGGACCGCCTCGCCGGCCGGCGGACGAACTGCCGGCCAGTGACCGCCGGCCGGTGCGTTATGTCAAGTTCGCAGTGATTTGGGTCAAGCAGGCATTGGGCGGCAGCACTATATGCAAATGCAAACAGGACCAGCAGATACCACCCGAGCGATATGGGCTGGCGAGCCCTTCTGCTGTCTTCCTCGCATTCGGAGTAATTGGAATGTCAGACCACAGCGCGACCCCCCTGATGGGGTCCGTCTTGCATTTGCTTCATCGGGCCGGCCAGGCGGCCGACGTGCTCTTCGCTAGGGAAATTCCCGAAAGCGAGCTCACGCCGCGGCAGTACGCGGTTCTGGCGGTGCTGGCCGACAATGAGAACGTCAGCCAGACCGACCTCGTCAACGCCACCGGCATCGACCGCTCGACCCTCGCGGAGATCGTCAAGCGACTGACGGCGCGCGGCCTGCTTAGCCGTCGCCGCTCGCGACTGGACGCCCGCGCCTACGCGGTGCGCCTGACGCCGGAAGGCCATCAGGTCCTGGCGGCTGCACGCCCGAAGGTCGCGAAGATCGAGGAGCGGCTCCTGCAAGCCCTCGCGCCGGAGCGCCGCACCGCGCTCGTCGACGACTTGGCGGCGCTGGTGCGCAAGGCTCCGGAAGACCCGCAGGAAGCCATCGCCCTCGCGCTGTCGCGCCGCTGATCGGCCTCTTCGATCATCAATAGGGCGCCGTGGGCGGGAAGGACGGCTTGCGCTTCTCAACCAGAGAGGCGTGGCCTTCCTTCTGCTCGGGTCCGCCGAACCCGAGGAATTCGAGCGCCAGCGAGGCATCGAACGTCGGCCCTGCCATGCGCAGCCAGTTGTTGAGCGCGTGCTTGGTGAACCGGATCGCCGTCTGCGCGCCCGCGAGCAGCTTGTCGCAGACCTCGTAGGCCGTCGCGAGCACCTTGTCGTCGTCGGCGACCATGGAAATGACGCCGAGCCGCTCGGCCTCTTCGCCTTTGAGCGTCTCGCAGAGCATCAGGTAGTATTTCGCCTTGGCCATTCCGCACAGCAGCGGCCAGACAATCGCTGCGTGATCGCCGGCGGCGACCCCGAGCCGTGTGTGGCCGTCGATGATGCGCGTGTTGCGGCCGGCGATGGTGATGTCGCAGAGGATGCCGGCGGCGAGCCCCGCGCCCACCGAGACGCCCTCCATGGCGCACACCGTCGGCTTGGCGCAATTGATGACGTTGTAGACGATGTCGCTTGCTTCCTTCCAGGCGCGCATCCTCGTCTCCCAGCTCGAGGCGATGCCCTCGACGAGCTTCATGTCGCCGCCGGCCGAGTACGTGCCGCCGTCGCCGCGCAGAAGGACGACCTGGACCGTCTCGTCGCGGTCGATGTCCTGCCAGATGCGCGCGAGCTCGGCGTGCCCGACATCGGTGACGGAGTTGAGCTTGCCCGGATTGGAGAGAACAACCTCGAGCAGCCCGGCCTTCGGGCGCAGGATCTTGAGGTACTGATAGTTCTTCTCTTCGACAACCGGCATGGGCGCGATCCTTATCCTGTGGGGTCTGGCGAGCGCTCCGACGCGCGAAGGCGAGCCGGCAAACGCTCGTCCGAGTGTGAAAGGCCGGCGCGTTCCCTGCAAGGCCGGTCGCCGTCGTCCGGATGTTGCGCTCGGCCGCGACGGAGCCGACAATCGGCGGCGAGCCCGCCGTCACAGCGGGCGCCGGAGCCCGACCGACGGAGACTTGCGATGCCCGACCTCTTCCCGAACGGCTGGCGAACCCACACGCCGCGCTATCCCGATCCCGCCATCCGGGCCCTGGCACCGGAGTTCGAGAAGTACTGGATCAAGCTGTCGGCGGTCGAGCGGCTCGCCACCGGCTGCCGCTGGGCCGAGGGCCCCGTCTATTTCGGCGACGGCCGCTATCTGCTGTGGAGCGACATTCCGAACAATCGCATCCTCAAATGGGACGAGGAGACGGGCGCCGTTTCGACCTATCGCCGGCCCTCGAACTGGGCGAACGGCAACACGCGCGACAGGCAGGGCCGGCTCATCACCTGCGAGCATGGCCGGCGCCTGACCCGCACGGAATATGACGGCCGGATAACCGTGCTGATGGACCGGCATGACGGCAAGCGTCTCAACTCGCCGAACGACGTCGTGGTGCGCTCCGACGGGTCCATCTGGTTCACCGACCCGCCCTTCGGTCTCCTCGGCAATTACGAAGGGGAGAAGGCCGAGGCCGAGCTGCCGCACGGGGTGTGGCGTCTCGACCCGGAAAGCGGAAAAGCGACGCTGCTCACGGATCAGATCCCGGGTCCAAACGGCCTCTGCTTCTCGCCCGACGAGACCATCC
>CAYWBX010000543.1:0-3090 GCA_964456015.1 uncultured Hyphomicrobiaceae bacterium
CACGGGGAAGTTCGACGCGAACATGCAGCGGTCCGCGCCGAACGTCTCGATGAGCTGCTCGATGATCGGCCGCTGGCGCGCGAGCGGCCAGCCGACGCCCGCGATGCCGAAGCCCGAGATCTTCATCGCCACCTGCGGCGCTGTGGCAGCGCGCCGGATCGCCCGTCGCCAGCCGGCCATGGCCTCGTTCGAGCGGTCGGCCGGCAGGAAGGCGTGATTGATGACGACCGGCGTCTCGGGGAACGCAGCGACGAGGTCGAGAAGCTCGTCGACATGCCACCATGGCGCCTGCAACTCGAAGTGGAGCCCGTTGCGCGCCAGCGCCGCATAGCCCCGCCGCCATAGCGGGTCGCTCATGCCGCCGCGCGCACCCCTTTCGATGCGGTCGGGCGCCGGCGCCGCTGCCGGTTTGTGCCGGATTCCCTTGACGAAGGAATAGGCGGCATGGGCCGCGATCTCGTCCGCCGCGCCTGGCTCATGGAGGATCGTCCGGGCGACGTGCGCCGCGGGAAAGCGCGGGTTCTCGGCATGTCGTTTTGCGATCCACGCCGTCTCCTCGAGCTGGCGCGACTCGTCCCATTCCGCCTCCATGGTGACGCTGGCGACGACGTTGTGTCCGGCCGTTACCCGGCGGTAGTCCGCGAGGAGAAAATTGCGCCGGATCGCGGCGTAGTCGCCGTAACGGAACGGCACCCACGGCGGCCGGGTGAGCCACGGCGGGCCGTCCTCCGAGAGCTCCCAGAAGTGATGATGCGCGTCGATGATCGGCAGGTCCGCTTCGCTCATCCGAGAGCCCTCCCGTCGCGCGTCCTCGCCATGCCGGCGTGCAGAGCCGATCTAGGCCGCCTTGGGGACGCGCGCCGTGATCTCGGCCAGGAGGCGTCCGCGCTCGGCGGCGCTCATGGCGCCGGGCTTGGCCATGCGCGCGGCAATAAGGAGCGCATTGCGGCTTGCACCGAGGTTGGCGATTCCCTTGCCGGCGATGTCGTAGGCGGTGCCGTGTGCCGGCGTGCAGACCGGGAACGGGTAGCCGCCGATCAGCGTCACGCCCGCTTCGAAGCCCATCAGCTTCATCGCGATCTGACCCTGGTCGTGATACATCGTCTGCACGGCGTCGAAGTCGCCGCGCTTGGCGCGGACGAACACGGTATCGGACGGGAACGGCCCGTCGCACAGAATGCCCTTGGCTTGCGCCTCCTTGACCGCCGGCTCGATGACGTCGATCTCCTCGCGGCCGAAATTGCCGCCTTCCCCGGCGTGCGGGTTGAGCGCTGCGACTGCGATGCGCGGGCGTGCAATGCCGGCCTCGCGCAGGCTTCGATCGGTGAGCACGATGGCATTGACGATCGTCTCGCGCGTCAGATGGCGGGAGACGTCCTTGAGCGGAATATGGCTCGTCACGCGCGCGTTCCACAGATTGCCGAGAATGTTGAATTCGCGCCCGTGCGACCTGGCGCCGGTCTCCTCGCTGACGACGGCGATCTCGTCCTCGTAGGTGCCTGTCGCGAGCTTCATGGCGCTCTTGTTGAATGGCGTGAACGTCACCGCGTCGGCGCCGCCCCGCGCCGCGAGGCGCAACGCGGTCCGGAAGTTCGCCATGGCGAACGCGCCGCCTGTCTTCGAGGCGACGCCTCGCTCGACCTGGCTAGGGTCGAGATGTCCGAGATCGACGAAGAGCGGAACGTCGCCGACGTCGATCGGCGCGCCGTTGATCCAGGTTTCCGCATCGGGCGCGGCTTTCGCGATGCGGGCGCCCTCTGCCAGCACCCGGCGGTCGCCGATGACGATCAGCGCCGCAGCCGCCCGCACGTCGGGATCGACCATCAGCCGCGCGGTGAGTTCCGGACTGATGCCGCAGGGATCTCCCATGGCAAGCGCGATGATCGGGCGGTGGCTGGCTTGGGTCATGGGCGGAGCGTCCTTTCGAGTGCTGCAGCCATCGGCATACTGTCGGCGGAGCGTGGGCGGCGCTATTCCGCAGCCGCCTTTGGCGGTTCGCCCGCCATCACGCCTTCGGCCCGCGTCGGGTTGATAATGGCCTCGGCGTGCTCGTGCATCAACCGGATCTCGGCCTCGCTGCGGTAGGCAGGGCGCCGGCCGGCAAGCGCGGCGAGCTTCTCGGCCTCGATGTTGCGCCGCACTTCGGCCGTGAACGAGTTGAGCCGGTGGTAGGCTTCCGACAGGGTCCGGCCGAGCGCGGTCAGTCCGTGGCCAACGAGCACGATGAGGTTCGTGGAGGCAATGAAGTCCTTGACCGGACCGACATCGGCCTCGACGTCGACATGTGCGGGCAGGTAGTAGGGCGGCTTGCCGAGCACGAACGGCAAGTCGAGGGAAAGCACCCGCACTTCGTTGTAGCCGGCCCCGAAGAACGCAATCGAGGCGTCGTCGTGCACATGAATCACGGCGTTGATGTCGGGTCGCCAGCGAAGGATTTCGCGATTGAGGTTGTGGCCGATGCTCGTCGTGCGCGAGCCGTAGAGCAGTCGGCTCGTCGCAATCTCGGTGATGACGATGTTCTCGACGCCCATCTCCTCGAGACTGATCCCGGCGTGCTTGGTGTAGGCGATACCGTCGGGAAAATCCGGATGCGGCGCCCGCACGGCCATGTTGCCGAGGGTGTTGTGGATGTAGCCGCGACCCGCGACCAGACGGGCATAGCGCAGAAACTCGGTGCCAATTCGGGAATCGAAATGCACGGGCGTTGCGGGCATGATCCCTCCTTGCGGTCCGCTTGCGGTCAGTCGTTTCGCTCGGCCGGCGGCACGTAGCGGCGGTCCTGGTAGTCGGCGTGCGGCTCGGAATGGATGACCGTCACTCGCTCGCGCGGTTTGAAGTAGACCCAGGCCTCGGTGATGCGCGCGCCCGCGACCGGCTCAACTTTAATTTTCTCGCGAATGTAGCCCGATGGCAAATGAACGCTCTCGAGCTCGTCGAGCCGGGCGAGCGTTGCCGCGTCGACCTGCCAGAGCTCTCCCCGCACCCGCTCGCCTTGGCCGGGTTCGGGAATCACGGCGGGCGAGAAAAAGCGACCCTGAACGACCATCGGATAGCGTTCCGCGGTCGTTGCCTCCCCGAGAAAAGCCGCAT
>CAYWBX010000544.1:0-3084 GCA_964456015.1 uncultured Hyphomicrobiaceae bacterium
GTTGGCGAGGGCGCCCGAACGCGTGTTGGCGCGCTGCGCGTGATAGCGGCGGTCTGGCGCGCGAACGCGGAAGAGGCCGCGCCCGATCCGCGTTAGAAGCGCCATGTTGTCCATGAAGTAGGCGACGAGGGCCACCGGGTTCTCGCTGTCGCACTCGCCATTGACGAAGGCCTCGGCAAAGCCGATGGAGCCGCGCCGCAGCGACCTGAGCAGTGCGGCGTAGGACGCAAGTCGCAACCGCGCCTCGGCGCCGGCCGTGCCGCCCTCGATCACGGTTGCCGCACCCGACGGCAGCGTGAGCTGAAGCCGTCCCCGCGTCCGTCCCGCCAGCAAGGCCTGGCAGGCGGCGAGTGCAAGCCGGTCGATGGCGCCGCGGGCCGAGAGCTGCCGTGGCCGCAGCCTCGCGCCGGCGGGGACGTCCGTATCACTGCGGGCCATGGCCGCTCCTTGACGGGCTGTCGTGCGCCACCAGCGCGACGGAGTAGGCCGGCGAGACGTGCCGGCGCACAGGCGATACGCCCTTGAGCCAGATCCTCGCCGCCTCGAGATGGATGGCGCTGATCACCTTGAAGGTCATGAGGGGATGGCGGGCGAGCATGGCGGCGAGCGTGCGATCATTGAGCTCGAAGCGGACACCGCGAAAGTGCGTGTTGAGGACGGGTCCTTGGGCGTCACGGAAATCGACTCCGATAACGACATCGCTTTCGGCCATGCGGACGTGAAAGCCATACCGCCCCTCGGCCCTCGTGAAAGGCGAGACGTAGATCGTCTTCCGGCAGACGTGAGTGAGGAGTTCGCCCGGTGACGCGCGGACTGGAATGACGTAACTCACGCGCTCCCGAAACGTGTTCGTGACCTCGTAGATGACGGCGCCGATGCTGTCATCGGCGCAACGGCAGAAATAAACGCTGAGGGGGTTGAACACGTATCCCAGGATGCGCGGGTAGCAGAGGAGCGTGATGCGCGCACCGGCAGCGGCGAGGCCGGCCCCGGCGAGAAGCCGGCGGGCGTGATCGCCGACCGCAACCCCGTCGCCCGGGCCGTGATCGCGGTCGTGGAACGAGACGATGTTGGCAGAGTTGCGCGAAAAGAGCCTGAGCTTCGCCGCCGTTTGATCGATCTCGTCGACGTCGAGCGCGAGCGCAAACACGCGGTAGCGGAAGCGGTGGCGGCGAGGCGCAACCCGCTGGTGCACCACGTGCCCGGCATAGACGGCGGTCGACGGGCGCATCATTCGGCCGCCTCCCGCACGGTGGAGGCTTGCGATGTCATGACGTGAATGCGTCCGGATTCGCCGGCGACGTTCCACGGTCGGCGCAGGCCGCCGAGCTCCTCCGCGACCGCAAGACCGGCCTGCAGCCCGTCCTCGTGGAAGCCGAAACCGAAATAGCTGCCGCAGAACCATGTGCGCCGACGCCCCTGCAGCGACCAAAGCCGCCGCTGGGCGGAGAGTGCGGCGGCATCGAGCAGGGGATGCGCGTAGTCGAACGAGGCGCGAACGTGATGCGACGCGATCGCTGCGCTCGGGTTGAGCGTCAGGAACACGTTCTCCTGACGTTCGAGCGGTTGCAGCCGGTTCATCCAGTAGGTCACGCAAGGTCCTGCTGCCGCATCAGCGTGCGTGCGCAGGACATTCCAACTTGACCAGACGCTTCTCCGCAAAGGCATCTGGTCCGCATCGGTGTGCAGAACAGCTCGGTTCCTCTGATAGGCGAAGGCTCCGAGAAGCCGGCGCTCCGCCGCATCCGGCTCCGCGAGAAGGGCGAGCGCCTCGTTGGCCGCCGTCGCGATCACCGCCGCATCGAACCGCCGGCTCTCGCCGTCGATCGTGGTGAGGATCGCACCGGTGCTGTCGCGGACAACGCGGATGACGCGGCGATCCGTTGCGAGCTCACCGGCGAAGTCGGCGATCAAGCGTCTGACGTAGGTACGGCTGCCGCCTGCGACCGTGCGCCACCGAGGGCGGTTCTTGACTTGCAGGAGGCCGTGGTTGGCGAAGAAGCGCGCAAATGCAATCGCGGGCAACTCGAACGTCTGCGACGGCGGGCTCGACCAGATCGCCGCCGCCATCGGAACGATATGCCGGTCAATGAAGGCGCGCGAGTAGCGTCCGCGGGCGAGAAACGCGCCGAGCGTCAGCGTCTCATCGCCGCCCGCCTCGATGAGCCGCCGCGCATCGCGAAAGAAGCGGCCGATGTCGGCCAGCATCGCGAAATGGCTCAACCGCACGAGATTGCGCCGCTGGCCAAAGAGGCCGTTGAGTCCAGTTCCGGAATACTCGATCGCGCCGCCATCGATCGAGACCGAGAACGACATGTCGGACGGCGCCGTCGGCACCTCGAGGTGCTCAAACAACGCCACGAGGTTTGGATAGCTCTGCGGATTGTAGACGATGAAGCCCGTGTCGACGGGCGTCGGCTGTCCATCGAGAAGGACGTCGACGGTATTGCTGTGCCCGCCGGCGCGGCTCTGCTGTTCGAAAAGCATCACCCGATGACGCTTTGCAAGCAGCCAAGCGGCGGCAAGGCCGGAGATTCCGGCGCCGATGACGGCAATATCGAGGCGTTCTGTCATGCAGTGCCGGAACTGGCCCTTGTTTGGTTGTCGCTGCTGATACGCGCGTGCATCCGTTCTGGATTTGCCAAAGCGGCGCCGCCACCAGAGCCGATCCGAGGCGAGGCCGAACCCAGATGGAGAAAGGAATGCCGTTTGCTCGCGGCGCGGGCAGGCGGAAAAGGCAGGCCGATGTGCTAAGGGGATCATGCGTCGCGGCCGGTCGCACTCGGCGGGCCGACGGCCAGCCATTCGGAGCCAGTCCATGTCAGAGCAAGATGAGCGACCGGTTGCGTTGATCACGGGCGCGGCATCGGGGATCGGCGCTGCAACCGCCCGCGAGATTGCGGCGCGCTGTCGCGCCCTTGTGCTGCACACGCGCGGGAGTAGCGCAACAAGCCGTGCGGGCCTTGAGACCACGGCGGCCGTCGCCCGCCAGATGGGGAGCGAGGTCCTAACTCTGACCGGCGATCTTGCCGAGCCAGGCGCGGGGGGAGAAATCGTGGCGGCCGCGGTTGCCCGCTTCGGGCG
>CAYWBX010000545.1:0-3076 GCA_964456015.1 uncultured Hyphomicrobiaceae bacterium
GCGACGGGTGTGTGGACCTGTCCGCCTCGCGGAGCTGATGAGCGCTATTCGCGACGGCTGGATGACTTGACCATCGTTGAGCCAATCGGCGCCAGCATGACTCGCGCCCTTCCGGCCCCCTTCGCGTCGCGGCTGATGGCGGTCGGGGGATGAATTCGGGGACGGCGCGACCTGCGTCGGTGCGCGCTACGGTCTCGGCAATTGAGCGTGCTCAATTCTCGCGCCTGCCGTTTGCGGGAGATGTTAACGTGTCATGTGATCGCTGGCTTCGTGCTCCGGCCACCTTGAAAGGGTGGACGGCGCGCGGTGCGCGCCAGCCTGGAGCATCGTCACCAACGCGTGAGGCTCGATATGCGGATCTCGCTTCAGCTCAAGAAAGACGGCAGGGTCGTCTATCAGGGCAGCCACGACATAAGCGATGCCGAAAGCTTCGGCAGGGCAATGGCCCAGGTCTGGACGAGCATTAATGAGGCGAGGCTGGCGCGGACCACCAATGTGGGCCAGCTCATGGATTTGACCAGCGAAGAGGCGGCAGACGTGGTTGACGAGATCGGCGGAGCGGTGCTCGTGCTGACGCGGCGATGAGGTGAGGGACCCGCCAAAAGGGAGGCTTGCAGCGCCATGACTGCGTCCGCGCCGGATGACAGGCCGCGGCCCGCAGCGCCGCTGCTCTTTGCGCTCAATGCAAGCGCGGAGCTTGGTCACGCCGTCGCGCACGCGCTCGGATCGCCGCTTGCGGCGCACGAGGAACGCGAGTTCGAGGACGGTGAGCACAAGTCGCGACCGCTCGATGCCGTCGGTGAGCGGGATGTCTATGTCGTGCAAAGCCTGCACGGCGGTCCCAAGGAGAGCCCCAACGACAAGCTGTGTCGACTGTTGTTCTTCATCTCCGCCTTGAAGGATGCGGGTGCGGCGCGCGTGACGGCCATCGTGCCCTATCTTTGCTATGCCCGGAAAGACCGGCGCACCAAACCGCACGATCCCGTGACAGTGCGGTATGTGGCACGGATGTTCGAGGCCGCCGGCGTGGACGCGGTCGTGACGCTGGACGTCCACAATCCCGCAGCCTTCGAGAACGCCTTTCGCTGCCGGACCGTCACTCTGACCGCAACGCCGCTGTTCGTCGCCTGGGCGCGCCAGATTGAGGAGGACAGCATTTGCATCGTGTCGCCAGATACCGGCGGCGCAAAGCGCGCCGAGCTTTTCCGCGAGACGCTCGAGGCTGCGCTGGGCAGGCATGTCACCAGCGCGTTCGCTGAAAAATACCGGAGTGGAGGGATCGTCAGTGGTGATCTTTTCGTCGGCGATGTGTCGGGCGCGACCGCGCTCGTGATCGACGATCTCATCAGCACGGGCGGAACGCTGCTGCGCGCGGCACGGGCTGCCCGCAAGGCGGGCGCCCGCCGCGTCCTTGCGGTTGTGACGCACGGGCTGTTCATGCCGGGGTCGGCCGCGATACTCGCCGATCCCGCCATCGAGCGTCTGGTCGTCACAGACTCGATCCCGCCGTTCCGGCTGCCCACGGAACTGCTTGCCGGCAAGGTCGAGACGCTTTCCATCGCCCCCCTCCTGGCCGAGACCGTTCGTCGCTTGCATGATGGTCGCTCGCTGGCCGACCTCGTCGTGTTCTGAGCTGATGCTCCAGCCGGGCGGCGTCTCTCACGGCAATCTCAAGGTACTCGCGCGCGCGTCGCGGCCACTTCTCGGGCGTGCGCGGATTGGGCTCCAGCAGGTGAGCGATCGCCAGGCGGGCGCGCAGCAGTCCGCGGTGACAGCGATAGAAATGGAAGAGCTCGGAGGACGGCCAGTCGTGCAGGCGACGCATCGTGCCGCGGTAGATTGCCTGGCCAACCGCCCCGGAGCCGAGACGCTCACATTCAAGCGACAGGAATGCCAGCTCGTCCACGGGATCGAGAGATCGAAGCCCTGATGCAAACTCCAGGCAATCGATGATGCGGATGCCGTCGTCGAGCCAGATGTGCTCAGGCCTCAGATCTCCGTGGGCATCGACAATGCGGCGCTGACGAACGCGATCGTCGAGCTGTTGCTTGCGATGGCGCAAATAATGTCGCTGCGCGGCTGCGATCCGGCGCACAAGATGCGCTGGCAGGCCGAGCCGAGGCAGCAGCAAAACCCGGCAGTCATCGAGGAGGCTTCGCTCGAGCTCACGGCGGCGAACGATCGGGTTTGCGAGAACACGCTTCGCATGGCGATAGAAGCCGGACAGCTTGTCGATCAACGCGCGAACATGCCTCGGAGCGACGCGCCCTTCCCGTATCGCGTCCTCGAGTGTCCGCCCGTCGACAAGGCGGCGCATGACAACGAGCCAATCGACGATTCGTCCCGAACCCTCGAGACTCATCCCGTCTTTGCCGAGGCGAAGGGGCACCACGTCCAGATACACATCGGGGGCGAGCCGGCGGTTGAGCTCGAGCTCGGCCAGGCAGAATCGCGCCCTGCGCAACGTCGTCGAGAAGTCCAGGTAGGGAAAGCGAACCGGCTTCTTGAGCTTGTACGCACGGTCCCCAGCAAGCAAGACCCAGGACATGTGCGTCTCTCGAAGTTCGACCTCGGAGGCTGGGCCGCCTTGCCCCAGATGCTGACGCAGCCAAGCGACTTTCTCCTGCGTCGTCGGGTCAGGATCGAAGATCTCAGCTGTCGCGGGGGTGCGTGGGGCCTTGCCATTGTCATAGATCTTGGGCCCACGACTGGTCATGCTGGCCGCTCGCTCTATCGGTATCGCCTCTTGCCTTCCAGCATCACGTACACGCGAGCATCCGCAAACGGCAACCCGCAAACTTGCCTCGTGCGCGTGCTCCCGCAATCGTGCAATCTCGACGCGGTGACATGGATCAATGCGCGCGGGCGGGTGTCCACTGGAGTGGCGAGCGTCCTTTCTGTCGGAGGACTCCGGCACGCCCGGGGCGGTGATCCGAGATGCTGGCGAGGCGGGCGCGCCCCTACAATTCACGCCCGGTCGCCGATGCGTGCTCTACCGGGAGAACCTGACCATGGATTGGACCCGAAGCCCGCTGCTCACAGATCTTTACCAGCTCAACATGATCCAGGCCTATCT
>CAYWBX010000546.1:0-3076 GCA_964456015.1 uncultured Hyphomicrobiaceae bacterium
GCTTGCCGCAGCATCCCAGGTCGCCGCGTCGGGGCTTGGCAAGCCCATCGCGGCCGTCCTTCTCCTGCCGGTGGCCGCTGCTCGCGGTGAGCTCACAGCCATGCTGGCGCTGCTTGCCAGTGGCGGCGTTGCTCTCGCGGTTACCGTCATCTTGCTCGCGGGCAAGTTCGCGCAGGCGACGCTTGCCGCGTCCGGAATGCCTTCGCAGGCGCGACGCTCAAGAACGGCGGATCGTCCGTTCCGGGGTGGCGTCAACGCCAGTCTCAGGCGAAAGGAATGGCGGCTTCTCGTGCGGGACCCGAACCTCTTCGCGCAGGTCGGCCTGCAGATCGTCTATACCGTGCCGATCGCTGTCGTTCTGTTGCGCAGCGAGGCGGTGCCCGTGGCGATGGCGCTCGCTCCGACGATCGTCGTGGTCGCCGCACAGGTGGCGGCATCGCTGGCGTGGCTCACGGTCTCAGGCGAGGATGCCCCCGAGCTCATCGCTTCGGCTCCCGTCGCGCCAACCGCCGTCGATCGCGCCAAGCTCGGCGCGGTGGCGCTTCCCGTTCTCGCCATCATGGCGCTTCCGCTGGTCGGGCTCTGGCTCGTCTCCTGGCGAGCGGCCGTCACGACCTTCGCATTCAGCACATTGGCCGCCGCCTCGACGGCGCTCCTCAACTTCTGGCATCCGATGCCCGGGAACCGGCGAGGGATGCTGCGCCGACATGCGCAGTCGAAGCTTGTCGGCCTCGTCGAGCACGTGCTTGCGATCCTGTGGGCGGTCGCGATCGTCCTCGTTTTCCTCGGCAAGTGGCTCGCGGTGCTTCCTGCGCTCGTCGCAGCGATGATTCTGT
The DNA here is from genome assembly GCA_964456015.1 of uncultured Hyphomicrobiaceae bacterium. GTDB lineage: Bacteria > Pseudomonadota > Alphaproteobacteria > Rhizobiales > Hyphomicrobiaceae. The sequence goes on from CAYWBX010000546.1 coordinate 837, forward strand.
CGCTGGCGTGGCGGCACCATGCCCGCACCGAAGCGCTGGTGGCGGTCGACCGGCGCACAGGGCCTCCTGCGAAGGGCGCACCGCACCCTTTGTCGCTCAGCAAATGAGCTGTGCGCGCCGAGTGCCGCATTACGCCGGCGGGGCACCGACAAGGCGCTCGTAGATTTCTGGGTCCGTTGCCCCTTCGGTACCGATCAGCAGAACTCTGGACCTGTCGTCGAGTGCGATCTCGCGACGCAAACCGGGCTCAGCCGCGAGCGCCAGCAAGGCGCCGATGGCTCCGCCTGCGCACTCGCCGCCGACGATGGGCGGGTCGCCGGCAACGGGCCGAGCCAGGCGCTGCATTCCGGCAATGGCCCACCGGTCCTCGAGCGCGATGGCCGCATCCGCGGCGTCGCGGAGGACGTCGAAGGCCAGTTCCGAGACGACGCCGCAGGAGAGCCCGGCCATCACCGAATCGATGTCTCCGGTCACTTCGACCGGGTGTCCCGCCGCGAGGCTCCGGAACACGCAATCCGCCTGCGACGGCTCGAGCGTGACGAAGACCGGCCGTCGCTCGCCCCAGCCGATCCAGAAGCGCGCGGCGACGGCGCTCGCGAGCCCGCCGACGCCCGCGGGCACGATGACGTGCGTCGGCGGCTCGGCAAGCTGGCGCATCGCCTCGCCGGCGACGACGCCGTAGCCGGCGGTGATGTCGCGCGGCACCTCGCGGTAGTCGCCGACGCTTGTGTCCTGCACGACATGCCAACCTTGCCGCTGCGCCTCCGCAAAAGCGTAGCGCACGCTGTCGTCATAGGACCCGGGCACCCGCACGACCGTGGCTCCGAACCTTTCGATGGCGGTCTTGCGGCCTTCGGACACATGCTCATGGATGACGATGACGGCACGGCAGCCGAAGAGGCTTGCGCCCCAGGCGACGGCGCGACCATGATTGCCGTCCGTGGCGGAGGCGACCGTGATATCGGCAACCGCCGCGCGCCAGCGTCCGGCGAGGAGGTCTGCGGCGGTCACATCTTCGACGATGCCGCGCCGGCGCAGCTCGCGTGCGAGGACACGCAGCACGGCATAGGCGCCGCCGAGCGGCTTGAAGCTGCCGAGGCCGAAGCGACCGCTCTCGTCCTTATAGAGGATCGCGCCGAGTCCGAGCTCGGCCGCCAGCCGTTCAAGGGCGATAACGGGCGTTGCAACATAGCCCGGCCAGTTCGCGATCTCGCGCTCGGCTTCGGCAAAGGCCGCGGGCGGCAGAGCAGCCGCGGCGCGGCCCGAGTATGGCGATTGGCGCGGCGCGGCATGTGGGTTGCGCACGAGGCGCATGGCGATGGCGTCTCCTCAGGTTCCGCTGTTGACGATTCTGCCGTCGCGCAGATGGCAAGCAGCGAGGTGTCCCGGAGCCACCTCACGCATGGCCGGCGTCTCGGTCCGGCAGCGGGCCTCGGCGTAGGGACAGCGGGTGTGGAAATGGCAGCCCGACGGCGGTCGCATCGGGCTTGGTACGTCGCCCTGCAGGATGATGCGATTGGGCGTCACCGTGGGGTCCGGCACGGGGACGGCCGACAGCAGCGCCTCCGTATAAGGGTGCCGGGGGCTCGCATACAGGTCTGCCTTGTCGGCAATTTCGACGATGCGCCCGAGGTACATGACGGCGACGCGGTGCGAGATGTGCTCGACCACGGCCAGGTCGTGAGCGATGAAGAGGTAGGAGAGGCCGAAATCGCGTTGCAGGTCGATCAGCAGATTGATGACCTGCGCCTGAACGGAGACATCGAGTGCGGAGACCGGCTCATCGCACACGATGAGCTTGGGCTTCAAGGCCAGCGCCCGCGCGATGACGAGCCGCTGGCGCTGGCCGCCCGAGAACTCGTGCGGGTATCGGGTGAGCTGGTCGGTGCGCAGGCCGACCTTATCAAAGAGCTCGCAGACGCGGTTCTTGATCTCGGATTCCGAAAGCTTCTCGAAGTTGCGCAACGGCTCGGCGACGATGTCGAGCGCGCGCATGCGCGGGTTGAGCGAGGAATAGGGGTCCTGGAAAACCACCTGCAGTTCGCGCCGGAACGGCTGCATCTCGGCGCGGGAAAGGCCATCGATGCGCTCGCCGTTGATGCGGATCTCACCCGCCGTCGGCTCGATCAGGCGAAGGATGAGCTTGCCGGCCGTCGACTTGCCGCAGCCCGATTCGCCGACAAGGCCGAGCGTTTCGCCGGCGCCGATCGAAAAAGAGATGCCGTCGACCGCCTTGACGC
>CAYWBX010000547.1:0-3073 GCA_964456015.1 uncultured Hyphomicrobiaceae bacterium
CCTGTTCGGCGTCGGCGGCGGCTTCCTGATGACCCCGCTGCTCATCTTCGCCGGCGTCCCCTCGGCTGTGGCGGTTGGAACCGAGGCGGCGCAGATCGTCGCGTCCTCGGTGTCGGGCGCGCTTGCGCAATGGCGGCGCAACAATGTGGACCTCAAGATGGGAACGGTGCTGCTCTCGGGCGGCATCATCGGATCGGCGCTCGGCGTGCAGACCGTCAGCGTCCTGCGCCGCGCCGGCCACTTCGAGTTCTTCGTGACCGTCTGCTACGTGACCTTTCTCGGAGTTATCGGGACACTGATGCTCATCGAGAGCCTGAGCGCCATGCGCAAGGTGCGCGAAGGCAAGGCGCCATCGGCGCGGCGCCCGGGCCAGCACAGCTGGGTCCACAAGCTGCCGCTCAAGATGCGCTTTCATCGCTCGAAGCTCTACATCAGCGCCATCCCGCCGATTGCGATCGGGCTGTTCGTCGGATTTCTCGCTGCAATCATGGGCGTCGGCGGCGGCTTCATCATGGTGCCGGCCATGATCTACATCCTGCGCATGCCGACCAACGTCGTCGTCGGCACCTCGCTCTTCCAGATCGTCTTCGTGACCGCCGTGACGACGATCCTGCATGCCAAACAGAACTTCACGGTCGATGTCGTGCTGGCGCTGCTGCTCATGGTCGGAGGGGTGGTCGGCGCGCAGTTCGGCGCTGTCGCAGGCGAGCGCCTCAAGGGTGAGCAGTTGCGTTTCCTGCTCGCCGCCATGGTGCTGCTCGTCGCCCTGCGCATGGCCTGGAGCCTGATTGCCGCGCCGACCGAGCTCTTCTCTCTGTCGACTGTGCAGCGAGGCCACTGATGCAGCGCGCACGACGTCGGCACTGGCTCCTCTGCTCCTGCCTCGCGATTCTGAGCGCGGCATTGCTCGCGTCCTCCGACGCCGGCGCTCAGCAGCGCCGGCAGCGGGCAACGCCGGTGCCGGTGCCCGTTCCCGCGCCACAAGGAGCCGTCCGGCCAGCGCCCGCCAAGCCGCCCGATCCGGCCGATCCGGCCGCGCTGCCGCGCGAGACGGTTCAGGCAGACGTTTCGACCCGTCGCGTGGCGGTCACATCGACGTTCTCGGGGACCGAGATCGTCGTCTTCGGCGCCATCGACAACAGCCGGCAGGCAAGCCCGGAGGCAGGTCTCTACGACGTCGTGGTGGTCGTCGTCGGCACGCCGACGCGCCTTGAGGCGCGCAAGAAAAACCGCGTTCTCGGCGTGTGGCTCAACACGGACAGTCTGAGCTTCGAAAGCGTGCCGAACTACTACTCGATCGTCTCCACCAGACCGCTCGACGAAGTTGCCTCGGAGGAGGTTCTGAAGTCGATGGAGATCGGCTTCGACTATGTGCCGATGGTGCTTGCCAAGGGCGCCGAGACGCGCGGCGCGGCCGAGATCAAGGCGTTTCGCGACGCCATCGTCCGGCTCAAGCGCAAGGACAAACTCTACAGCCAGGACGAGTATGGCGTGGCCTTCATCGGCCGCAGCCTGTTTCGCGCGACCGTCGATGTGCCGGCCAACGTGGTCGTCGGGCCGTTCGACACTCGCGTTTTTCTCTTTCGCAACCGGGAGCTCATTCATCAGTACCGGGCCCGACTCGACCTCGAGCGCGAGGGGATCGAGGACGCCCTGCACGCCTTCGCCTTCCGCTATCCGCTGAGCTACGGCATCATTACGGTGCTGCTCGCCGTCGCGTCCGGGCTGCTCGCGTCGGCCGTCTTCCGCAAGGGCGCCCACTGAGCCGGTGCGTGCGTCGTCGGTCTGCGCGCAGGCGCGGGCCGGCGGTCCAGGGATCGAGGATGACGCGATGACCGATCTTACTCCGAGACGCCTCGACCTTTATCTGTTCCGGGCGCCCACCAGCAACCCGATCATCGCCTCGTTCGGGACAATCCCGGAGCGCGTGGCGCTCATCGTTCGCATCGAGGACAAGGACGGCGCACACGGATGGGGCGAGATCTGGTGCAACTTCCCGCCAACAGGCGGCGAGCACAAGTTCCGGCTGGCGGCGCACGTGATCGCGCCGGCGCTCCTCGGGCGAAGTTTCGCCGCGCCGGAGATCGCCTGGCTCGAGCTCACGCAGCGCATGCGGCGCAATGCGATCCAGAGCGCCGAACCCGGCAACTTCGCGGCCTGCATTGCAGGCATCGACGTGGCGCTGTGGGATCTTGCGGCACGGCGAGCCGGACAGCCGCTGTGGCGGGCGCTCGGCCGGCAGGCGCCGCCGGCGCCGCTCGCCGTCTATGCCAGCAATCTCAATCCCAAGGGCGCGCCCGAGTACGTCGCAGGCTGTCGCGAAAGGGGCTACCGGGCGTTCAAGCTCAAGGTCGCCTTCGATCTCGCCGGCGATCTCGAAAACGTGCGCCGCATCGCGGCCGATCTCAGAGCCGGCGAACGGTTCATGATCGATGCGACGCAGGGCTGGGACATCGCAGTGGCGCGGACGGCGGTCGTACGCTTTTCCGATTTTCCCTTGGAGTGGATCGAGGAGGCCATTTGCGCCGACGAACCCGACGAGCACTGGGCAGAGCTCGCGGCGCTCTCGCGCGTTCCGCTCGCAGGCGGCGAGAACCTCATGGGGTTTGCCGCTTTCGATGCGGCGATCCGGCTCGGCCATCTCAAGGTCATCCAGCCGGACATCTGCAAGTGGGGCGGAATCAGCGGCTGCCGTCGCGTCGCCGAGCGCGCCGTCGCGGCCGGCCGGCGATATTGCCCGCACTGGCTCAACTCCGGGCTCGGTCTCCATGCGGCGGCGCACGTGCTCGCAGCGGTCGGCGGCGATGGTCTCCTCGAGCATGACGCCATGGAGAATCCGCTGCAGGCGGTGCTGGCCGAGCCCTTCCCGGCGCTTGTCGAAGGCGCGATGGCGCTCACTGCCGCTCCGGGTCTCGGCGTGGAGCCTGACCTTCAGGCCGCGCGGGCGTTTCTCGTGGAGCAGCACCAGATCGCCGCCTGACGTGCGAAAGGCCGAGGCGCACGCCCCGGCCTTTCCAGTCTTGCTCCTTCCGCAGCTTGCGCGGCTCGGCTATTCCGCCGCGGCCTTGGTGGC
>CAYWBX010000548.1:0-3052 GCA_964456015.1 uncultured Hyphomicrobiaceae bacterium
ACGTCAGATTGACGTATGTCCCGCCGCTCGGCAACCTGCGATGCCTTGCCCCGGCGCAACATTGCCGAAGCCTCGGGAGGTGGGCTGCGGTTGAGGCCTCGTCGACGGTCACGGCACACACCGCGACTGGAGCGAGCGGCGATTTGAGGAAACTCGGTCCGGCTCTCAATCAGTCAGAAAGCGCCGCCCAAGCACGGTCGCTGCGATGATGCACAGGTCGCCACGGAAGGTCTGCGTTGCAGCGTACCGGGCATCCGCATCGACAATCCGACGCAAATCCGACATGTCGATGCCCTGGGCTTGAGCCAGGCCCGTTATGCCTGGGCGGATGGCAAGGACGCCGCGATCCCGCCGAGCCGCGATCAACTCGTGCTGCGTCGGCAGACATGGACGAGGTCCGACCAGGCTCATCTGCCCGAGCAGCACGTTGACGAGCTGCGGCAGCTCATCGAGCTTGGTCGCCCTGAGAAAGCGGCCGATCCGCGTGACGGTTGTCGGAGGCGCTTCGTGCGTCGGCAAGTCCGGCGTGCCGACGTGCATGGTACGGAACTTGAAAATCGGGAAGCGGGTTCCCCCCTGCCCGATGCGGGTCTGGACGAACAGGGCAGGCCCGGGACTGTCCAGCCGGACGGCGAGTGCGATCAGCAGCATCACCGGCCATAAGATAAGAAGGGCAGCTGCCGAGACTGCAAGATCGAACAGGCGCTTGAGGTCAAAATTTGACATTGCGCCGGGCATTCCTTGGAATCTGGTTTGGGCTCGCCTCGGGGTGCCGCTGCGGGTCGCCTTGCGTGATTCACGATCACCGCCGACCGGACCGCGACGTACCTAGGTCGCACCTCTTAGCCTGTCAAACCGCAGAGAGGAACGCGGGCACAAGCGGCGGCGAAAGGACGTGCCCCTATGTCCACCGGTTATCAACAGTCTCTTCAGCGAACGCAGCGACAGCACGCGCGCCAACAAGGTACCGCTGGTCCGTGAACACGGCAGGAGTGACCGGCGGTATTCAACCATGCAGCTCATGTTCAAACTGATTGCCGCCGCGCATGCGCGGGGCACGCATCATCACCTTGCCATTGACGGCATCGAAAAGCTCGGCGGCGACGATGCCGTCGCCTGGCAGCGCGTCTTCATCAAGCACGCTGCCGAGCTTGTCCGGGGCGCCAAGGCACCGGACGAAGAATTCAAGGACTTCAAGAACCATGTGCTGCATCCCCGCGACGGATTCTGGGGCGGCGCGGCGGAAAAGGCCTGCGAATGGTACCAAGCCCTCGTCGAACGACTGCGTGAGCGCGAATGGCCAGCCGTTGCGTGGAGCGCAGGCGTGCTAAGTCACTACGTGACGGACCCGATCCATCCGTTTCACACGGCGCAGTCGGAGGCCGAGAACACGATTCACAGAGCGCTCGAATGGAGCATTTCCAAATCCTACGCAGACTTGAAGCAAGTCGCCTGCGCCAAAGAAATTCCGGCGTTCGACATTGCAGACGGACCCGGATGGCTCGAGGAACTCGTGGCCGACGCGGCCTCAGAAGCGAATGCGCACTATGAAAAGCTGATCGCGCACTATGATATCCGGCGTGGCGTCGTCGACCCTCCATCCGGGCTTGATCCGGTCGCGCAACGAATCGTCGGACGCCTGATCGGGAGGGCCTCCGCAACGTTTGCCGTCGTACTCGGACGCGCCTTGCAGGAAAGCGGGGCCGCGCCGCCGGAGGTTTCCCTCACTCTCGAGGCTCTGATCGCCACGCTTCGGATTCCGATCAATTCGATCCTGAAAAGGATTTCGGACTCCGAGGAACGGCGGCTGGTACAAAGGATCTACGATGAGCTCATGGAGACGGGCGCCGTCGTCACCAATCTCCCTGAAGACGACCGTACGGTTCGGGATCTCCACGCCGCTGAGGTTCTCGCCAAACAGACGTTGTCAAGGGAACGCCGTCGGGCAGTGCCCGAGACTGGCGGTGCCATCGATAGAGAGGCGGCGACAACCAAGAGCCAGCAGCCGACCGCCAGACCGGCAGAGCAGCGGTCGGACGCACGGGCGGCAAGCGGCCAAATCGCCGGCTCCACACCTGCCATGGTTCCGCAGCCCGCGTGGCAAAGCTCAACGGGCAACACGGAAGACCTCCCTGCGGCCGGGCGCCCGATCGATCCAGATCTCGACCGGTCCGCTTCGTCGCAGGCGATTGCGGCCCCCATGGAACTATCGCTGTCAACAAGGCCGGTAACCGACGCAATCCCGCCGGACGCCGAGCGCGCACCGGTCAAGGTCATACGGCCACGCGTGCCGCAACTATCGGAGGCTGTCTCGCGCGGCCAGCCTTGCGCGACCGGCGCATCCGAAGCCGCGACCAGACCGCCTCGGTTCTACCTCACGGAAGAGCGCGACATCGTTGATGCACCGTCGATTGGCCCAAGAATGGCTGAACGTCTGGAGGCGCTCGGCATCCGTACTGTCGGCGATCTCAAGGCATCCGATCCGGCTAAGATCGCGCGGGATCTCGGCCGCTCCGACGTCGACGGTCGCACCGTCCGCGATTGGCAAGATCAGGCGGGTCTCGTCTGCCTGGTGCCAGGTCTTCGCGGAACGCACGCGCAGCTCCTGGTCGGAGCCGGTTTTAGAACGGTATCGGCCCTCGCGGAAGCAGAGGAAGAGACTCTCTGCTCGCGTGTGTTCGCCTTCGCCAGCTCGGCGGCCGGGCAACGCCTCCTGCGGCAGGGTGATGCTCCGGACATTGCGAAGATCCGGTCATGGCTCGAAAGCGCGAGAACCGTGCTGGCGGCCTGAGCACTCTGGCGCGACAAGCGCGCGTCGTCTTCGAGGCTCTGGCGAAGTCCCGCGACAGCGCCGGCGCTCGGCGGTGCGCCGAGCAACCGAAATCTTGCTGCATAAACTGCGTGGGCGACACGGATGGTAGAGCGGCTTTTGACGCGATCATCGCGTCAGGACGGCTACAGCCTCGAGATGCGGAGTGAACTGGAACTGGTCGACTGCGGTGACGGCCTCCAGCCTGAAGCCGCCGTGCTGAAGCGTCTTGATGTCGCGCGC
>CAYWBX010000549.1:0-3049 GCA_964456015.1 uncultured Hyphomicrobiaceae bacterium
CGACCGCGTCGAGCGGAACACCGTACTCTTCGTAGGCTTCCTGCTGCTGATCGTGGCGGATGTCGTTCTCGCCCTGTCGGGCAGCATCGCCGGGGTTGCGCTCGGCGTCATCCTCTGGGGGCTGCACATGGGGCTGACGCAGGGCCTCCTCGCCGCGCTCGTTGCCGATGCGGCGCCGGAGGAATTGCGCGGCACGGCCTACGGCATGTTCCATCTCATGACCGGCCTGTCGCTTCTCGCCGCGAGCGTGATCGCCGGCGCGCTTTGGGACGCGATCGGCCCGAAGGGCACGTTCCTGGCCGGCGCGGTCTTCACGGCGTGCGCACTCATCGGCCTCATGGCCCGGCGCAACGGATATGTCCGGGGCGCAACGGGCTGACGCGCCTCGCGTCTCTCTCGATGCCGGCTGCTGCAGCCCGCGAATGCTCGCGCGCACAGGCAGAATGGCGCATCGCTACATGCGCCACGGCTCCACGAGGATCTTGCTGTGCCGGCTCGGTTTGGCGAGTTCCCGGAATGCTCCGGCCACCTCGCTGAGGCCGACCTTGCCCGTGATCATCGCTGAGACGTCGACGGCGCCGCTTGCGATCAACTCGAGCGCCTCGGCGAACTCGGCCGGTGTCCAGGCGAGAACATACTGTAGCGACAGCTCCTTGAAGCAGGCATACATAGGAATCTGGCGGTCCGGCTCCATGCACACGCCGACCACGACCACGAGCGCCGACTGCGGCGCTCCCTCGATGATGCTCTGAATGACGCCCGGAACGCCGACGCACTCGAAGATCACGGCCGGCTTCAGCTCGCCGCCGGGAAGCAGCGCCCTGCCGAGCGCCGCCCGCTCGGCTTCGGAACGGCCGGCGTGCTGCTCCCACGTCTTGAACGGCGACGCCGCCGCCGGATCGACGACGACGTGAGCCCCGAGCTTTTGCGCGAGCGTGCGGCGCGCGGCAGAGTAGTCCGAGGCGACGATGGGTCCGATCCCCCGGTGGGCCAGTGCGGCAATGGTCGCAAGCCCGATCGGCCCGCAGCCGATGACCAGCGGCACCTCGCCCCCCTTCAAGGCGGCCATCGCCACGGCATGAATGCCGACCGCGAGCGGCTCCGTCAGCGCCGCGGTCTCCGTCGAGACGTGGGCCGGGACCTCATGCAGCAGCTCCTCGGAGAGGAGGAGGCGTTCGGCATAGGCGCCGGGATTATCGTTCGAGTAGCCGATGCCCTGAACCTCCCCGTTGACGATCAGCCGCGGGATCGAGACAACGCGCGCCCCCTTTCTGATGCGCCCGGTGCAGCCGGGGCCGAAATCCAGCACTTCGCAGCAGAACTCGTGACCGAAGATCACGTCGCGCGACAGGTCCATGGGCTTGCGCCACGGCAGATACTTCGACATCTCGACCATCTTGTCGGCATGGACGCGCGCATGGAGGTCCGTGCCGCAGATGCCGCAGGCGAGCGTCTTGACCAGGACCTGTCCTGGTCCTGGCGTGGGCTCCGCCACCTCGCCGACGACGATCTCGCCATTTCTGAAAATCGCTGCGCGCATGATGAACTCCGTCGGCGCGAGGCCAGTTTGCGGATCGGTTTCAGCTCTGCTTTGCCTTGTTGCTCGGAGTTCCGACCCAGCCGGTCTCCGAGACGTCGAAGTTCACGTTGTCCGGTCCGAGGTAGCGCACCTCGACGTTGCCGTGCCCGGCCGCGCCGCCCGGCCCAAGTCCGAGAGCGACGTTGATGTCGTCCCGCGGCCTCGCCACGGTCCTGCTCAGCTTGGCGACCGTCTCCTCGAGGTTGTCGACCTGGAAGCCGAAATGATGGATGCCGCTCCAGCCCTTGCCGCGCTCGGCGCCCGCGATGACGTCGTTCTTGAAGCGAAGGATCGCAAAGTTGATGTGGTCGTCGGTCAGGAAGTACCCCGAGATGCGGTCGTTCTCGAGCTTCTTCACCACCTTCAGGCCGAAGTTGTCGACGTAGAAATCCTTCGCCGCCTCCTCGTCCTGTGTCTGGATGGCGATATGCCGAATTCGTGCCATGGCCGTTATCCTCCCGAGTGTGGAACTTTTTGATCCTAGCGCAGGTGACGCGTATTGCGATCCGGTCGACGGTACGTCGCTTTGCTCCGTATTTGGAGCTTCCGAAGGTCGTGCATCGGCGCCGTCGCTTGCTTCTTCGCTCCGTTCGCCTGCTCACTCTGCGGAAATCCTGCCGGAACGCACGGATCACCCCCGAAACGCGCAAGAGTTGACGCGCGTCAGTGTGAGGCGGGGCTCGGCCGTTAGTGTGGATATTCTAAGGCAGGAAGTGACCTCATGCGAGGCCAAGGTATCTGAGGCAGGAGAGTGTCATGATCCCGAAACCGGTAAAGTCGGCGTTGGCCGCTGCGGCTGTGGCGATGGCAGCCTGCAGTCCCGCCGTCGCTCAGATGCGGCCCGGGATGGGCGGTCCCGGCATGATGGACGGCTACGGCCCGGGTTGGCACATGTGGGGTGGTCCCGGGTGGTGGGGCGGCCCCGACGCGATGGTGTCGAGAATCGACGGTCGCCTGGCGTTCTTGCGGGCTGAATTGAAGATCACCGATGCGCAGAAGGAGGCCTGGGACAAGGTGGCCGCCGCTGTTCGGGCGTCGGCGACGAGCATGGCGGAGCGCATGAAGACGCTTTGGTCGAGCGAGCCAGGCGCCAAGTCGCTTCCGGAGCGGCTCGACCTGCAGGAAAAGTTCGCGGTAGCCCGCCTTGACGAGATCCGGCAGCTCAAGGCCGCGATGACCGGGCTCTACGCGGTATTGAACGAAGAACAGAAAAAAGAGGCGGACCATATCGTCCTGCCCATGATGGGAATGGGTATGATGGATGGCCACTGGGGACCGGGCCCCGGTATGTGGCGGCGGTGAGGCAGGAGCCTCCCTGGCGCGTGGGCATGGCGGGGGCCGGGTTGTCCGAAAGGGGCGCGGAAGGCCGGAAGAACCGCCCAATCCGGCGTCTGGGGCGGGCCGTGCCTGACCCATGGACAGAGTGAAGAGATCGGCCGCCGATTGCCGCCGACGTCGCGAATCGTGTTC
>CAYWBX010000550.1:0-3048 GCA_964456015.1 uncultured Hyphomicrobiaceae bacterium
ATGCCGCAAGAAGAACTGCGAATTCCATTGATCCTGCTGGTCGCCGCCCGGCGTCCCCCAGACCATGTAAGGATGGCCGTCACGAAGGGCCATCCCGACGGAGAGAGTGGAACGCGGCCGCTTGCCGGGCATCAGCGCGCCGGGATGCGTCTCATCGAGCCAGAACATCTGCGCGCGCGATCCGAGCGGCCAGCCGAGCTCTGGAATGACGGGCGAAGATTGCAGCCACCCCCCCGACGGAGTCGCCGTAAACATGTTGCCATCGCGGTCGATGACGTCGATGTGGACGGTGTCGCCTTTGGACTGTCCCATGGCGCCGACCGTCGGCTCGCCGGCGCCCGCGGCCGATGCCGCCGCGCGCCCTTCCGCCACCGACTTGACGATCACCTTGCCGCTAAAGCCTTCGATCTTGCCAGGGCGCTGCTCCATGGACGCCATCGGCCCGATCTCCCGTCGCCGGTTGTTGTTGTAGCGCTCGGAAAGCAGCGTCTCCATCGGCACCTTGGCGAACTTTGGGTCGCCATAGTACGCCTCGCGATCGGCGTAGGCGAGCTTTGCCGCCTCGATCCAGAGATGAATGAAGTCCGGATCGGTCGGCGACAGCCGGTCGAGGTCGAAGCCCTTCAGGATGGCGAGCGTTTGCAGCATCACCGGCCCCTGGGTCCACGGACCGGGCTTGAGCAGCGTGTAGTCGCCGTAGCTATAGGCAAGCGGGGTCTCGATCGTCGGCAGCCAGTTGGCCATGTCGTCGGCGGTGATGACGCCTCTGTGGCGCCGGCCGGACACGTCCATGACCTCGTTCTCGGCGGCGAACCTGCCGATCGTCTCGGCAACGAAGCCGTGGCTCCAGGCGCGCCGCGCCCGCTCGATCTCCGCCTCGCGTGAGCCGCCGCCGGCCTCCGCCTCCCGGAGGAGCCGAAGGTAGGTCTCGGCATGCGCTGGATTGCGAAAGAGCGCCATCGGCTCCGGCACTTGCCCGCCGGGCAGGTAGACTGCCGCCGATGTCGGCCAGTGAGTCTGGAAGAGATCCTTGACCGTTGCGATGGTGGCGCAGGCGCGCTCGACCAGCGGATGCCCGTTCTTGGCGTAGCCGATCGACGGTTCGAGAACGTCCCTAAGCCGCATGGTGCCGTAGTCACGCAGCACCATCATGTAGGTCTCGAAGGTGCCGGGAATGCAGCACGCGAGAAGACCCGTCCCTGGGATGATGTCGAGGCCGAGCCTGTCCCGGTAGTGGGCGATGGTGGCGCCGGCAGGCGCGGGTCCCTGCCCGCAGATGACCTCGGGCTTGCCCCTGCGCCGGTCAAAGACCATGACGGGCACGTCCCCTCCCGGCCCGCACAGGTGCGGTTCGACGACCTGCAGCGTGAAAGCGGCTGCCACGCCTGCGTCGAAAGCGTTGCCGCCGCGCTCGAGGATCGCCATCGCCACCGCCGTCCCGATCCAGTGCGTCGTTGCTGCGACGCCGAACGTCCCGTCGATCTGCGGCCGGGTCGTGAAGGCCCCTGCGTTGATGTTGGCCATCCGTCTCTCCTCTCGGGGCTGCGCTCAAGGATGCTCATGCGCATTGTAAGGGCTGCGTGCGAGCGGTCCAGGGTTCGCGGCGCGTGGAGCACTGCGATCGGGCGATTGCGCCATGGGCGAGTGGCTTGCATCGCGCTTCTCCAACGCGCGCCGTCACCCGGCGTCCGCGAGGTGCGGCCGGCAGAAGCGCACCAGATAAGCGACGGCGATGCCGCCGGTGATGGCCGCGAGGCCGGCGACGATCAGCGCGCCCGCCGGGCTCAGCCGGGCGATGATGAAGGCGAACAGGATCGGCGCTACGGCATTGACGATGTTCTGCGGCACGGTGAGCAGGCCCATGTAGTGGCCAAACTGCCGGGCGCCGAACAGCGTCAAAGGCAGCGTGTTCCGGGCAACGACAAAGAGGCCGTGTCCGAGCCCCATCAGCAGGCAGAATACGATGATCGAGGACGGCGACACCCCGACAAGCACGAAGGCGAGAAAGCTCGCGCTCGTCATCGCCGCCGAGAAAAAGGCCGTCGTCAGGATCGAGTGCCGCCCGCCCGACATCAGCTCGACGAAGCGTGCCGTCGCCTGCGCCGGCCCGACGAGAGCCCAGGTCCAGACCGCGGTATCGCGCGGAATGCCCATCCCCATGAGCACGTCGATCACCTGCATGTAGAGCCCCCACGTGAGCAGACCCTCGGTGCACGACCAGACCGTGATGAGGACGAAGGCGCGCCGTCGCAGGCTTGCCGGCAGCACCCCGTCCGGCGAGACCGGCGCTTTCGTCGCCCCTTTCGAGGGCGCAACGTCGGGATCGGCGCGGCGCTTCAGGACCAGCATGTGGATCGGCAGGCAGACGGCGAGGTGCAGCGCCGCGAACACGAGGTAGGCATTCCGCCAGCCGATGGTGTCGAGCAGGAACGCGCTGAGTGGCAAGAACACGGTTCCGGTAAGCCCGGTCAGCAATGCGAGGCCGGTGATCGCCCGGCGTGCGTTCGGGCCGACGACCTGGACGAGCCCCGGCATGGCGGCGCTGTTGAGCGCCATGGGCATGGCGATGCCGTAGATCGTCCAGCCGATCATGTAGGTGATGAGACCGCTCGCCTGCGATTGCGCCAGCATCGCGAGCGCCGCAATCACCGAGCCCGCCACCATGACGGGCCGCGCCCCGAGCCGGTCCACCAGTTTTCCGACCCTCGGTGCCAGCGCCGCCGAGACGAGCAGAAGCAGGGTGAGGCCAGCGAACACCACCTCGCGCTCGAGCCCAAGCGACGCGCTGATTGGCGTTCCGAAGATCGTGATGGCCGTAAACGAACACCCCCAGCCGATGATCTGGGTCACCCCGAGCCCGAGCACCGCGCGCAGCGTGTCCCGTCGCGCGATCGCCGCCTTGAGTGTCGCTTCCGTATACAAGCGCTGCCAGGCCCCCGCCCGTCCGTCGTGCCGCCGATCCGCCCGACTATAGGTGCCAGCGCCTCGCTGTGCGATATGCAATCCAGGCGGGGACGCTAGCCGCTTCCGCGCGTCAAGGACCCGGCC
>CAYWBX010000551.1:0-3046 GCA_964456015.1 uncultured Hyphomicrobiaceae bacterium
GCGGCCGGTGACGTCGTCGTCGCGGTGGGCTCGGTACGCCCGCGCTCACTTGCCGAACTCTATCGCGCCATCTGGAGCCTCGGAAACGCAGGCGTGACGGTGCCCATGGAAGTTTCGCGCAAGGGCGCGCCGATGACCGTCGAGGTCCGCTCAATGAACAGGCTCGATCATCTGAAGCTGGGATCGAGTTTCTGAGAGCCGACGCCGTGCCTGCCGGATTTGCCGCGTGACTGCAGCCGTGCGTGTTCCTCCTGCAGGGTTTCCGGCAGCCGAGTTAATGCTCAACCCCCGAGCGCTCAGCCGTCGCGATCGCGACTCGGGCACGCCTGCGGCCGCGCATCGTCTGTCGAGCCCGCGCGTCCGTAGTTGTACTTAGTCTGTCGACGGTTGACTTCGCGCCCTCCGTGTGGAGAGCTTCGCATGTGTTGAAGTGTTGTTTGGTCCCACACGGTAGCGGGGTTCGTAGTGATGCGTGCAAATCGGGATGGGGCGAGCCCGGCTCGCCGGCATTTTTTTCACATCGTGGGCGCGGTGGTGAGCGGCGCGGCGCTGTCCGCTGTCTCGAGCCCGGCCGAAGCGCAAGGCAAGGGGCCGCCGCCGGGCAAGGGGCGTCCGAATCCGTCCCGTGGCGGCCCGGCGTGTTTCCTGCGCGGAACTCGCATCCAGACGCCGCACGGTGACGTGCGCGTCGAGTGCCTGTCGATCGGCGACCGGGTCGTGACCGCCGGCGGAAAGTCTCTGCCTGTGAAGTGGATCGGGCGCCAAAGGTTCACAAAGCCTCGGTCGTCGCACTGGCCGGAGACTGTCCATCCGATTCGCGTCGCGCGCTCGGCGCTCGCCGACAACGTGCCGCACGCCGACCTTTATCTCTCGCCTAGGCATGCTCTCTATCTCGACGGCGTTCTGATCGAGGTGAAAGACCTTGTGAACGGCAGCTCGATTGCGCCTGCCATGCCGGCGGATTTGGAGGCGATCGAGTATTTCCACATCGAGCTCGAGACTCACGAGGTCATCCTTGCCGAGGGCGCGCCTGTCGAGACATTCCTCGATCGGAGCGGCCGCGACATGTTCAGCAACTTCGTCGAGTATGAGCGGCTCTACGGGGCGAGCGGCGGGACGCCTATGGCGCCCTATGCGCCGGTGCTGGCGTATTCCACCACCCGCGCTCATATGAAGGCGCTGCTGCGGCTTGGGGTATCGCACATTGTTGACGTGCGCGATCCCATCCAGATCGCCTATGACCGCATCGCGGCGCGCGCCGCCCGGATCGCTTCGCCCGCGCGTGCCGTGTGAGGTGAGGCTGCATCGCTGAACGGTCGCGTGGCGCCTCCTCGGCGCCCGCTGCCGGCCAGCTCGGCTGGCGCTCAGAACACCCGGCTCGGGAAATATCGCAGGATCAGCTCCTCGTAGCGGCCGCTCTCGCGAATGCGCCGGAGCGCCTGGTTGATGAGGCCCTTGAGTTGCGCATCCTGCTTGCGCACCGCGATGGCGACGCCGTCGCCGAAAAACTTGGGCTCGTGATAGGGCCCGCCCTTGAGCTCGCAGCAGGCGCGCGACAGCGTGCCGTTGATCCAGAACACGAGGCTCGTCCCGTCGTCGAAGATGAGATCGATCTTGCCCTCGGCCAGCGCGTCGCGCGCGAGGTCGCCGTTCTCGAATGGAACGATCGCGCTGTCGCGGAAAAAGGTCTTGAGATAGGCCTCGTGCGCGCTGCCGCGCGCGACGCCGATCCGTTTGCCCTCGAGGCCTTCAGGCGTCGGCACGATCTGCGCACCGCCGCGGCGGCCGGCAAACCAGGCCGGTGTGAAGAAGTAGCGGTCCGTGAACGCGACCTCGTTGAGCGCCGTTGGCGTAATGGCGTGCGAGGCGATGACGGCGTCAGCAAGGCCCCGCTTCAGAGCCGGTAACAGCTCGCCCCAGGCCCGCGCCTGCACGTCACAGGTGGCCGCGAGTTCGAAGCAGATCGCCCGCGCGAGATCGACGTTGAAGCCGGTGAGCACGCCCTCCTCGTCGGTATAGTGGAAGGGCGGGAAGTCGCTGTCGGTGAGGAAGCGGATTGCGACGCGGCGCGGCTGCTCGGCGTCCTCGCCGGCGCCCGTCGCCTGCGCGCTCGCCATCGTGACAAAGGCGGCAGCAACCATGCCTGCGCAGATGGTCACGACGCTTGCGGTGCGGATCAAGGTGCGTAAGCTCGTTAGCATCATGCGGTGCGAACCGTCCTTGTCGCCCGATCCGATTCATACGTCGCGCGATGGTCGGGACATAGCCGCCGCGCAGAGCACAGAGTATCGGTCGTGCGTCCGCGGTCCGGGGGCGCCGGGAAAGGCATTTGCGGCCCATGTCGATGCGGCGACATGTGGACGGATTACAATCCGACCGGCCGCCGGGCGACGTTTCCTGGCGCGCCCCGCCCGGGCACGCCTCGGGCCGAGCGAATCCGATCGATAGTCTACCCGAGCCGGCTGGCATCTCCCAGCCCGCATCGCCGGGCGGGAGTTCGCTCCTTGCCGAGTACGGCTTTCTGCTGCGAAGTCATCTCGACGCGGCGACGCTCGCGCGCGCCGCCGAGACTGCGACCCGCTGGCGCGCGCCCATCCATCGCGTGCTGGTCGACTTGGGCTGGATCGGGGAAGCGGATTATGCGGCGGCCCTCGCCACCTGGCTCGGCGTCGGCCGGGCGGCCGGGCGCCGGCTGTCGGTTGCCCCGCAGCCGAAGCCCCGTGGCGCCCCGCTGTCGGTCCTGATGCATGAGGCCGGCGCGGTGCGCATCGTCGTACCGGCGCTCGCCTGGCAGCCGGCCATGCTGGCGGGGTTCCTGGCGGACATGCCGCAGGAGCGGGCCCGACTTCTGATCGCGACATCCGCGGAGATCGCAGCCGCCGGTGCCGCCGGCGGACGTGAGCAGGCCGCGCTCGGTCAAGCGGTGAGCGGCCTTGTGCGCCTCGCTCCCGAATTCTCCGCGCGCCGGGCGGCAAGGCCTTGGCAGCTTGTCGCCCTTGCGCTGACCATTGCTGGTGTCGCAATGGGGTTGGCCGCTGACCCGTTC
>CAYWBX010000552.1:0-3014 GCA_964456015.1 uncultured Hyphomicrobiaceae bacterium
TCGGAGAGGGTCAGGTCATGCTTGCCCTCCCGCAGATGGTACTGCATCCCGTCCACGGAGCTGACGCGGCATTCGCCGCGGCACAGGGTTTCGGAGGGCCGGGCTTCCACCAGGCGGTAGGCCCCCGGGTCCAGGGCTGGCGGCACCGCCCAGTCGCCTTCCTCAAGATAGGTGATGCGGGCCGTGAAGGGAGCCAGCGCGATGGCGTCCGAGCCGAGGAACATCTCGCCGTCGCCGTGGCCGATCGCGAGCGGGCTGCCCTCGCGGGCGCCGATCATCAGATTGTCGTGCCCCGAGAAGATGATGCCGAGAGCGAACGCACCGCGAAGCCGCGACAAAGCCGCCTTGGTGGCGGCCACCGGATCGGCACCCTTGTTCATCTCGTTTGTGATCAGATGCGCGACAACCTCGGTATCCGTGTCGGAGTGGAACACAGCGCCGGCGCGCTCGAGTTCCTCCTTAAGCTCCCGGAAGTTCTCGATGATCCCGTTATGAACAACGGAGACCTTGTCCGTCATGTGCGGATGCGCATTGCGCTCGGTCGGTTTGCCATGCGTCGCCCAGCGCGTGTGACCGATCCCGACATGCCCGAGAAGGGGCTCGGCAACGAGGCGCTCGGACAGATTGCGCAGCTTTCCCTCTGCCCGCCGCCGCGCCAGCTTGCCGTTCTCAAGCGTGGCGATGCCCGCCGAGTCGTAGCCCCGGTACTCGAGCCGGCGCAGGGCGTCGACGAGGTCGGCCGCAACGGGCTTCGTCCCGAGAATGCCAACGATGCCACACATGGGTTCTTCCTTCGATCCTGGACCGGTGGCGCCTCTTCTGCCCCGGCGAGGCTTGGCCGCAGACCGTCGAGCGGCGAGCACGACGATCCCGAATCATGGCCGGCGCCAGCGGCCGCTGAACACTCTGCAAGAAGAGGACCGACCTCAACTCACTTTCTGTGTCCGCCAGTTGCATAAATGCGGCGCAGCGCGCAAGCCCCGCGTTAACCATTCCGCCGGCCGAGGCCGGTCGTTTCAGATGAACATGGTGGTGTCCGGCGGCAAGCCGAGAAAATGCCGGCCGACTGTCACATAGTGCGTCGCGCGGCCCTGCACCTGCTGGCTCGCCGCATGCGCGTCACGCAGCCGCTGCTCGAAGGGATTGGCCTCGAAGATCGCGGTCTGCCCGGCCAGCCGGTAGGCGCGCGCCACCACATCGACACCCTCGTTGATGGCGTGCGTCGTCGCCAGGCGGCAGGCGATGCGATGCTCCATCGTAAGCCGGGAGCCGCCGGCCACATCATCCCAAACCTCTGCGAGCGTCGCATGCAGATAGGCACGCGCCGCACGAAATCGGGCTTCGAGCACACCGAGATCGCGTTGGAACGCCTCGCTCTCACGCATCGAGCTCGCAGCGCCCCGCGGCGTCTTGGTCATCGCGAGGTCGCGGAGGTCATCGAGCGTGCCGCGCGCGATGCCGAGCATGACGCCGGCGAACGCCGCAGCGTAGGCAATCGTCGTCGGAAAATGATAGATGGTGCCGTGACGGCACGCCGTCTCCTGTGATTCGCGGTCGATCGTGTCGGATGCGGGAACGAAGAGGTCGTGCACCTCGAACGTGTCGCTCCCCGTTCCCTTAAGCCCCATGACCTGCCAGACGTCGTGGATGCGAGCCTGCGAGCGCGCAAACAGCGCGGTGAGATCCGCGGGCCGGCCGTCCGGGCGCAGGCGCGGGGTGCCATCGGCCTCCACGATCCTGCTGTGGCCCCCGAGAAGCGTCGCATGGCGGCTGCCGCTGGCAAAGGTCCAGGTCCCGGTGACGCGATAGCCCCCCGGCGCGGCGACAGCCGTCCCCTGGATGCCCGCGCCCCAGGCAAGGACGGCGTCCGGCCGACCGAAAAGCCGGGCGGCGGCCTCCGGCTCCAGATAGGCCGCCGACATGGCGCAGCCGCCGCCCTGCCCGATGCACCATCCCGCACTTGCATCCGCGGCGGACACGATCTCCGTAACCTTGGCGAGCGAGACGAGATCAATGGCATCGCCCCCGAGCGAGCGCGGCAGCAGAATGCGGAACAGCCGGGCCTCATGGAGTGCGCCGACCACGTCGGAGGGCAGCTCGCGCGCCGCCTCGATGCGGGCGCGACTCGCTTTCAGAAGTTTGACGACGCTGCGGGCACGGCTGATCGGGTCGTTTCCCGTCGCGGCCGCGATCGGCGGTTGTCCATCCATTGCCGCAGGTTCCCTCGCTCTATCGTTCCACCACCCTAGCGGCTTTTCGGGTGATGAGGCAAAGCCTGCGGCTGCCTGACGGCTCCGCACGGCCGGGATGATCCGGGCATAGCGCCCGCAGAGCCGTTGCCGGCCTTGCTGGGAATCGGTCACATCGACCTCATCGTCGCAACGGTGATGAGGCGCCCGGCAAATGCCTGGAATGTGGTCCCGGTCGGGCTCGCTGTCGCGGGAGCAACGCTCCTGGCTCTTGGCTGGCGTTTGCGTCCTGCTTGGGACCATGGGGCTTGGCGCACACAGTCGCCAGCCGTCGATCGGTTGCCAGATAGCCGACACGAATGTCGTGCTCGACCTCCACCTCCCGCTCGCCGCCGACGGCAGCGGCAACGCCGCGCGCGGCATGCGCGGGAGCCTCGAGATCCACCATCCCAAGGTGCGCCGGGATCGCCGGAGCTGGCCGCTCGAGGACAGGCTGCCGGCCCAGTTCTGGAACTGGGGAGGCGATCTCCGGATCCGTCTGCTGCTCGCTGCCGGCGAGCAACTCGTGGACTTCGTCATCGAAACCAGGCAACAGCCGGCGGGACCGCACGCGGGCATGTTCCGGCTCGAGACCGCCGAAGGCGTGAAGGTCACGGGCAGGGTGACCTGCACCGTCGGCTGATTGCGGCGGGGGCTCGCGGCGGCGCCCGATGCTTGCGACCGACGGCCCGCCAATCGAACGGCCCCGGGGACGCCGCCCAGCACAGCGCGGGAGAGGACACGAACTCTTCCTTTCCGTGCGTTGCCGGCGCCGATGGCAGTGCG
>CAYWBX010000553.1:0-3004 GCA_964456015.1 uncultured Hyphomicrobiaceae bacterium
TCGGCATGCGGCACCCCCCACTCCTCGTCGTGGTAGCGCGCGTATTCGGGATCTGCGATGCCGACCCAGGGACAGCGCGTGATCGAACGTGCCGTCATGCCGACCCCGCTCGTTCGGCCAGACTGGCGCGATAGGCCGCCAACGCCGCGGCGTCGATCGTCACCGGAACGCCATCGGCCGTCACGGGCAGCCCCTTCTCCTCGGCCTCGGTGATCCGGTCGAGGCGGACCATGGCCAGCCCGCTCCCGCCAGCGACCGTTCCGACCTTGCCGACGACCGCCTCGCCCACCCGCACCCCGGCGCCCACGTGGAGCGGGGCGCCGGCCGAAATGCGCGCGATGCGTTTCCTGACGACCGTCTTGTTCTGCATGCGCGCCACCACCTCCTGGCCGACGAAGCAGCCCTTGGTAAACGAGACCCCGCCCAAACGGTCGAAGTTGGCCTCGTGCGGGAACGTGTCGCCGAGGGGATAGTCGGCGCCGGCCTCCGGCACGCCTGCGGCAACGCGGCAGGCCGCCCAATCTGCCATGGTCATCCGTTCAGCACCGGCGCTCGCCAGCACCTGGGCGGCGAGCGGCGCCGGGATCAGCAACCGTCGGCCCAGGACCGCCGCGCGCGGGTCGTTGAAGGCGATGACGCCTTCCGGCAGGGCAGGCTGACCGCCGATGCAGACGGCGACCACCAAATCGTCCGAGACATCCTTGATCTCGACCCTGGCGCGCAGCTTGTACATGCCAAGCCGCTTGGCGAGCGCGGCCGTCTCGGCCCGCGCCGTCTCCAGGAGATAGCCCGCAGGCGCCCGCACCACGAAGAACTCGAACAGGATCTTGCCCTGCGGCGTGAGCAGCGCCGCGAAGATCGCGTCCTGGCCGTCGAGCTGATCCATGTCGTTGGTGATGAGGTTGTCGAGGAAGCGGCGCGCATCCTCGCCGGTCACCGAGACCAGGCCGCGGTCGGGCAGCTCTGCGATCCGCAACTCGCTCATGATGGCGGTCCTTCGATCGAAGGTGCTTTGCCGGCTCGTTTGCTGTATCCGGCACATGAGAGTTACGCGGCGAAGTCCGCGCAAGCAAGCCACCGGAGAGCCTCATGCCCCACGCGTTCGACCTCGTCATCCGCGGTGCCACGGTCGTCAATCACGACGGCGCGGGTGTGCGCGACATCGCCATCCGAGGCGGGCGCATCGCGGCCCTCGGCCAGCTCGGTTCGGCCAAGTCCGTCGAGATACTCGATGCGCGCGGCCTTACCGTTCTGCCCGGGGTCATCGACAGCCAGGTGCATTTCCGCGAGCCCGGCCTCGAGCACAAGGAGGATCTCGCGACCGGAAGCCGCGCCGCCGTCGCCGGCGGCGTGACGGCCGTGTTCGAGATGCCCAACACCAAGCCGCTCACAACCGATCAGGCGACGCTCGCCGACAAGGTGGCGCGCGCCCGTGGCCGGATGCACTGCGATTTTGCCTTCTACGTCGGCGGCACGCGCGACAACGTCGACGAAATTCCGGCGCTCGAGCGACTTGAGGCCTCGGCCGGAATCAAGGTGTTCATGGGCGCATCGACCGGCGATCTCCTGGTCGAGGACGAGCCGTCACTCGAGCGCATCATCGAGCGCATCTCGCGGCGCGCGGCCTTTCACTCCGAGGACGAGGCACGCCTTCGCGCCCGCCTCGGCGTCAGGCGACGCGGCGATGCCGGCTCGCATCCCGAGTGGCGCGACGTCGAAGCCGCGATGATTGCGACCCGGCGCCTCGTCGGACTTGCCGAGAAGCACCGGCGGCGCGTGCACGTCCTGCACGTCTCGACCGCCGACGAGATCGCGTTCCTCAGAGAACACAAGGAATGGGTCACCTGCGAGGTGACGCCCAACCACCTGACGCTCGTCGCACCCGACTGCTACGAGCGGCTTGGCACCTTCGCGCAGATGAACCCGCCCGTGCGCGACGCCGTTCATCAGGCCGGAATTTGGGCCGGCGTTGCCGACGGAACTGTCGACGTGCTCGGCTCCGACCACGCTCCCCACACCGCAGAGGAAAAGCATCACGAATACCCCGACAGCCATTCCGGCATGACCGGCGTGCAGACCCTCGTTCCGATCATGCTCGATCACGTCAACGCCGGCCGCCTCACCTTGCAGCGGTTCATCGACCTCACCAGCGCCGGACCGCAGCGCCTGTTCGGCATCCGCAACAAGGGGCGCATCGCCGTCGGCTACGACGCCGATCTCACCATTGTCGACATGGCGCGCAGTGAGACCATCAGCAATCGCTGGATCCAGTCACGCTCGCAATGGACCCCCTTTGACGGAAAGAAGGTGAAAGGCTGGCCGGTCGGCACCTTCGTGCGCGGGCGCCGCGTGATGTGGCAGGGCGAGATCGAGGCGACCGCTGCCGGCGAACCCGTCCGCTTCCTCGAAGCCTAGGGCGACGACGGCCGCCCGTCCGGGGTTCGCCGCTTCCCGCCGGCACGGCTTTCTGACAGCAGGCGGTCTCTCCCGCGGGTTGCGACAATCGTCCGGCGGGCGAGCGATGCCGCCACGCTTGCAGCCGCCCGGCCCTTCAGCAGCGCCAAGCGCCCCGACGGTTGCGCGAGGCATCGTCCCAGGCGATCGCATCGCGCGGCAGGCGCGAGACCACCACCACCGGCGTTCCGACCCTCACCCGGCTTGCCAGATCCACGACATGGCCGTTGAGCATGCGGAAACAGCCCGAGGACGAGGCATGACCGACGGTGCGGGGATCGTTGGTGCCGTGGATGCGATAGAGCGTGCTGCCGAGATAGAGCGCCTTGGCGCCGAGCGGGTTGCGGATGCCGCCCGTCATCATCTCAGGCAGCGAGGGATCGCGCTTGCGCATCTCGGCCGGCGGGTGCCAGTCGGGCCAGTCGGCGATGCGCGAGATCTTTTCGGTCCCCGTCCACTGGAAGCCTTCCCGGCCGACCGAGATCGGATAGCGCAGCGCGGCGCGCGATGACGTCACCAGAAAAAGCTGGCGCCCGCGCGTGTCGATGAC
>CAYWBX010000554.1:0-2993 GCA_964456015.1 uncultured Hyphomicrobiaceae bacterium
AAGCGCTTCGTGAGGTGCGCGAGGCGCGTGATCGCGGCGATCGGTCCGAGCGGAGCGAGCGGGTCGACCGGCCCGAGCGCATGGAAAGACCCGAGCGCGGCGAACGCTATGACCGGGGCGAGCGGCCCGAGCGCGGCGGCTTCAGGGGGGAGCGCGAGCGCGGCGACTATTTCGACCGTGGGCCGGAGCGCGGCCCGGAGCGCGGGCGTGATCGTGAGCGAGGCGACTTCCGCGAGCGCGGGGACATTCGCGAGCGCGACCGGAGCTTCGACAGGGATCGGGGCGGCGACCGCTACGCCGAGCGGGACCGCGGCGGGGAGCGCCCGCGCCGCGACCGCGATGACTTCGATCCGCAGCCGCGGCGGGACCGCAGGCCGGAACGCGACTGGGACTGAGCGCGATGGAGAACAGCGGCGGCGTTTGCGGGGGCACTCGCGCCCCCTCCCGCACGTCCGCTGATCGGCGAACACGGCGAGAGTGAGCGACCAGAGCTCGCCAAGGCGCGCAGACGTTTCGCGTCCGGCGCGGGGCGGCTCCTCATTGGTGCTGCGTTCGCCGAGCGAACCGTCGCTGCGCGCGAAGCGCGAGCGCACCCTTGGCGCGCGCTGTTCATCGGCTTGGCGTCTTGTGCCCGCTTCCGCAAGGCGCGAAGCCATAACGCCTCTCCTCGGCAACCGGAAGCGTCTGTTTCATCGGGCTTGGCTTGGGCGACAGAGCCTGCCTCAAGCGCTCGCCGCGTGCGCATCGCGCCGCCAGCAGCTCCGCGCGAGCCCGCTTCCCGCGCGCGCGTCGAGAGGGTTGTTCGTGGCATCACTTGCGCGCCGGGAAGCCCGATTCTCTGGCTTTGAGCAGGGCGACCACGAGCGAGTTGACGGGGGTTGCGATTCCGACCTTCGCGCCTTCACGCGGAATGGCGCCGTTGATGTTGTCGACCTCGGCCGGGCGCCCTGCCATATGGTCGAGCAGCATGGATGGCCGGGCATTCGGGATCTTCTTCCCGAAGTCGCGGACGTAGCGAACCGGGTCGTCGAAATCGAGCTTGATGCCGCGCGCGAGCGCCACCATGAAGGCTTCCGTCGCACAGGCGGAAGCAACGCTCCAGGCGGAGGGGTTCGCCTGCACCTCGCCGACGCGCAAGCCGGTCAGCGCGCAGGGACCGGAGTAGGTGCAGTTGCAGATCAGCTTCTCCCAAACCATCTTGTGAATGTCGTCGAAGGCGAGCACCTTGAATCCGCCGGCCTCCCAAGCCTTCTTCACGGTCTCGAGCCGCTCGGTCAGGCCGCCGTCCATCTCCCCGAGGCGAAGAAACTCCATGCCATTGTGATGCGCATGGCCGGGCCCTTTCATTGACGCGCCGAAGCCGCCCACGACACCCATCATGATCCGCTTCGAGCCGACGATCTCGGCGACCTTTTCAGCCGAGCCCAGACCGTTCTGGATTGTCAGGATCGGCGCATCCTTCTTCGCCATCTGCAGCGCCGCCTTGGCGGCTGCCGTCACGCCATCGTCCTTGGTGGCGATAATCACCAGGTCGACATCCTTGACATCGGCCGGATTCGTCGTCGCCTTGAGCCTGACGGTCCTGTCGCCCGAGGCGCCTTCGACGCGCAGCCCCTTGGCATTGATCGCATCGACATGCTCCTTCCAGGTGTCGACGGCCCAGACCTCATGCTTGCCCTGATCGGCCAGCAGACCGGCATAGACCGAGCCCATGGCGCCGACGCCGATGATCGCGATTTTCATATGGGTAGAACTCCGGAGACCTCTGCCGCACTTCCGGCATTGAGGGGCAGGAGGGCGCGTGCGTCAACAGCTTACGGCGCGTTGCGGGCAGGCACCGACTGCCTCGGCGTTGCGCTGCTTTCTGGCGTCCCGGAGCCCTCGCGAGGTTGTGATACACGGGCGCAGGCACCTGACATTGCACCTGATCTGGAAGATCGGATACGAGAAGAGACAATGCGGCTGGGGATAGCGCACGAGCCGGAAGAGCCCGATTGAGGCCGCCGATCCGGCCTTTTCAACCATCAGATGCCAGGAGCGTAGAATGGACCTGACGAAGCGCCAGACACTCCAGGGGATCGCCGCGGCGGCAGCGGTGGTTCTTCTCGCCGCCGCACAGCCCACGATCGCGCGCGACGCAGTGCAACCCGGCAAACCCGCCCCCGAGTTCGCGGTGAAAGATGCGAGCGGAAAGACCGTGACGCTTGGGAGCTTCAAGGGCAAGGTTGTCGTACTGGAGTGGACCAACCAGGACTGCCCCTACGTGCGCAAGCACTACGGCACGGGCAACATGCAGGCGCTGCAGAAGGAGGCGACGGCAGACGGCGTGGTCTGGCTCACAATCAGTTCGTCGGCACCGGGCCAGCAAGGCCACGTCACCGAACTCGAGGCGGAGAAGCTGACGGCCGATCGCAAGGCACATCCAACGGCAATCCTGCTCGATCCCAGCGGCACGGTCGGCAGGGCCTACGGCGCGACGGTCACGCCGCATATGTTCGTGATCGACAAGGCCGGGGTCATCGCCTACATGGGCGGCATCGACGACAAGCCGACGACCAATGCCGCGGACGTCAAGGAGGCGCGGAATTTCGTTCGCGAAGCGCTCCGCGCGCTCGCCGCGGGCGAACCCGTCAAGACCGCCTCCGCGCGGCCCTACGGCTGCTCGATCAAGTATTCCGCCGAACCGCGCAGCTGACGGCGCAGCAGGCAACAAGGCCGGTGCGATAGCCGCGACAGTCACGACACTGCTCCGCGGACGCAATCCGCGGAGCAGTCTTGTCTCAAAGGCGACGCCGGATCAGGGTGATTTCAGGACCTGCATGACGGCCGGGCCCAGGATGACGATAAAGAGCACCGGCAGGAAGAAGACGATCATCGGGACCGTGAGCTTGGGCGGGAGTGCGGCCGCCTTCTTCTCGGCCTCCGACATGCGGGCGTCGCGGTTTTCCCTCGCCATGACGCGCAGGGCCTGACCGACGGGCGTGCCATAACGC
>CAYWBX010000555.1:0-1464 GCA_964456015.1 uncultured Hyphomicrobiaceae bacterium
GCATGTTCTCGATGCCTTGGGTGTTCGTGCCGCCGTCGCCGATCGCGCCGGGAGACCGGACGCGATTGAGGTGCGCGAGGGCGGGACGGGTCGCATTCTGTCTCGGCTGCCGCTTGGGGCGTGGGTCGAGGATCGCCACGGCGCGCCGTATCTGACCGTCCACCGGCGTGATCTCCAATCGGCGCTGGTGCAGGCTGCCGCTGCGGCGGCTCCGGTTGCGCTCCGTCTTTCCGCGAATGTCGTCGACATCAGCCGGCCGGGCGATGCGACTGCGATTGATTGCAGCAATGGCGAGCGGCTCGAGGGCGAAGCCCTCATCGGAGCCGACGGCGTCTTCTCTCTCGTGCGCAAGCACGTCGAAGCGGGAGCGTTCCGGCAGCCCGCCTTCGCCGGAAGGACTGCCGCGCGCACCGTCGTGGCCGCGGAGCGCTTCGCGCGGCATCTGGCGAGCAATACGACAGGGGTATGGCTCGCGCCGGGCGCGCACGTCGTTCACTATCCGGTGAGGTCGGGGCGAGAGGTCGCGGTGGTGGTGGTCCGTGAGGAAGACTGGAGCGAGCGCGATTGGAGCGGCGAGGTCGACCGCGATGCGCTGATGGACTCGCTCAAGGGCTTCGCCCCTGAGCTTCGTCACGCCTTGAGCGAGGCCGGCGAATGGCGCCGCTGGGCGCTGTTCAGTGCCCCGAAGCTCAAGCGATGGGTCTCAGGACGGATCGCGCTTCTCGGCGACGCCGCTCACCCGGTGCTGCCCTTCCTGGCCCAGGGCGGCTGCCTCGCCCTCGAGGACGCCGTCGTTCTGGCCGCGGCGGTCGCGGCAGCGCCGGGCAACCTTCCGGCAGCGTTGCGGGCCTTCGAAGATGCGCGGCGCGGTCGCGCCACCGCGGTGGCGCGCGCCTCCGAGCACAACGGCCGCATCTACCACCTCGGCGGCATGGCCGCGCGCATGCGCGACCTCGCAATCGCGAAGCTGCCGCCCGCGCGCATCCTGGCCCGCTACGACTGGCTTTACGGCTGGAGGCCGCCGCGGCTCACGCCTCCATGAATCGGAACCCGTCGCCCCAACCGGTGAAGCGGCCGACCGAAGGCGACGGGAAGTGTCCGGTACACACGAGGGTTGAGGTGTCGGCGAACCGGGCGAAGAACTTGCGGCGCGTTTCCCCGGCAACTTTCGAGTCCCAGTCCGCCATCATCCCGAGTTCTGGATAGCGGGCCTGGATCGGCGAGTGAATCATGTCGCCGGTGATGACCGCATCGGCGCCGGCCTTGCCGACGTGAACCGCATAATGGTCGATGGTGTGGCCCGGCGTCGGGATCAGCGTGACGAGGTCGCTGATGAGGTCGTCTTGCGGGTTCTCGCGCCGGTTCTCGACGATCGGCGTGAGGTAGTCGCGCATCGCCTGCGACGCGGCCATCCCGCGCGGCGGGTTCATCGGCCCGGTGTTCACTTCCTCGGCCCATTGGTGG
>CAYWBX010000555.1:1474-2990 GCA_964456015.1 uncultured Hyphomicrobiaceae bacterium
TCGCTGAGCTGGTGATCGCTCTTGACGATCTCGGTGCGCTTGGCTTCGACGATCGGCAGCACGCTGTCGGTGACCCACGGGCAGGCCTCGGGGTTCTGCTTGTGACGCTCGGTCCAGAACTCAAGCTCGCGATCTGCAAAAACGTACTTGGCCTTGGGAAAGGTCGGGACCCAGCGGCCGTTCTCGAGACGTGTGTTCCAGCCGGTGTGATCGACGTGAAGGTGGGTGCACATCACGTAATCGATGTCCTCGAAGCCAAGCCCGGTCGCTTTGAGGCCCTTCTCGTAGCGATCCGAGTTCATCATGTGCCAGAACGGGCGATGCGGCCTGTGCTTGTGGTTGCCGACGCACGTGTCGATCAGGATGTTGTGGTGCGGAGTCTTGACCACGTAGCTCTGAATGCAAAGGACCAGCTTGCCAGTCGCCTTGTCGATGAAGCGAGGTTCAAGCCAGGAGCGGTTCTCGTCGAGCAATTCCTTGCTCAGTTGAGGAAAGAAGGCGAGCGGATCGAAGAGCGGCGCCTCCATCTCGATGACGCGCTGAATTGTGAGGTTGCCGAGCGACAGGCTGGCGGCCATAGGGTTGTACTCCGATCGGGTTTGGGCGCGAGAGATCTTGACTATAACCCGATGAGACCGCGTGTCACGCCGCACCAGGACGAGGCCGCGTCTGTCGCCCGTGTGGCTCAAACGCCATACGGGGACCGGCGCGGCGGTGTGCTTCATTGACTGTTCGCCGCGTGCGCACTTCTCTGCGCTTGTTATCGTTCCTCAAACCAGATGGGATCGTGGCAATGCGCGGCTGGCTTCGCACGAGTGTGATCAGCGCCGCGCTCGTCTTCATCCTTGCCGCCCCAAGCGGCGGCTCTGCCGGGCCTGTGCTGTTGCTCGAGCCCGCCAGGGGCGAGGTTCTTTTCGCCGATGAGGCCGATGCCACATGGTTCCCGGCATCGCTGACCAAGCTGATGACGGCCTATGTGGTCTTCGATGCCGTGAAAGAGGGACGCATCGCCTGGGACGGCTTGGTGCCGCTCTCCGACAAGGCGCGTGGGCAACCCGCCACGCGGATCGGTCTGAGGCTCGGCATCGATCTTACGGTCGAGCAGGCCGTCCGCGGCATGGTCCTGCGCTCGGCCAATGACTTCTCCATGGCACTTGCGGAATTGGTCGCAGGAAGCGAGGAAGCCTTCGCCGAGCTCGCGACCGAGACCGCGCGACGGCTCGGTATGACGCGAACCCGCTTCCGCAATCCCCATGGGCTGCCCGACGCCGAGCAAGTGACCACGGCGCGTGACATGGGGGTTCTGGCGGCCGCGCTCATCCGCGACTTTCCGGATCGCATGGAGGTCTTTTCGACCCCGACGGTGCGCATCCATCGCCAGACGTTCCATTCTCAGAACGAACTGTTGCGGACCTTTTCTGGTGCCGACGGAATGAAGACCGGGTTCACCTGCGGCGCCGGCTACAACATCGTCGCCAGCGCGACGAGGAACGGCCGTCAGCTGGTAGCCGTGATC
>CAYWBX010000556.1:0-2989 GCA_964456015.1 uncultured Hyphomicrobiaceae bacterium
CGCCGACAGCCAGATGGTGGGCGACACCGAGGCGGCGGTGAAGTGGATGCGTTCGCAGCCAGGACACAACGGCAAGGTTGGCATCTTCGGCTCGTGTTCGGGCGGCCGCCATGCCTTTATCTACGCCTGCCAGCGAAAGGATGTCGACGCCTGCGTCGACCTGTGGGGCGGCCGCGTGGTGATGGCGAAGGAGGAACTCAACCCCAAGACGCCCGTGGCGCCGATCGATATGACCAAGGACCTCTGCTGTCCGCTGCTCGGAATCTTCGGCAACGAGGACCGGGCGCCGAGCCCCGAGCAGGTCAACCAGCACGAAGCGGAGCTCAAGAAGCACGGCAAGACCTACGAGTTCTACCGCTATGACGGCGCCGGCCACGGCATCTTCTACTACCACCGGCCGCTCTATCGCGTGGAGCAGGCGCTCGATGGCTGGAACAAGGTGTTCGCGTTCTTCGGCAAGCATCTGGCGAAGTGAGGGGCCCCATGTGCACATCGATTGTCGAGATCGCGGCCGCCGAGGGAATGGCCAAGGCGGGCGACGACTGGTTCCCGGTGACGCATTCGGTCGTCGCCTACGATCATGCCCGCCATGCGCTTCTGGGAGACGTCATCACGCTCGATTTCTTCAACGCGGGTCTGCCGGCGTCCTCGCGCGCGGCCGTGGAGCTCACGCTTGAGACGGCAAAGGCGTTGCGTGCCGCGCTTGACCGCGCCATTGCGGCCGCCGACCTCGAAGAGGCCGAGCGCGCCGCGAGCATCGCCGCGCAGCGCGAAGCGAAGCGTATTCGCGTGGCGGCGCGGGCGGCAGCCTGACCTGCGTCCGACCCACCTCGCGCGCCGTCGCGGCTGGAACGGCGCGCAGCATTTGTCAAGCCGCGGTGCAGCACGCACGCCAGCGGGCAGGCGCGCCTGGACCGTGTATCCGTTGCCGGTTCCCGAGGAACCGTGCAGGTTCGCCGGCACGGTTTTTCACTTTCGGGGGACTGCATCGATGCTTGCGCGCACGCTTCTCGCGATCTGTCTCGTTCTGTCCGTTATGACCGCTGCCGTCGCGCAGTGGCCGGACAAGCCGGTCAAGCTGCTGGTGCCTTATCCGGCGGGCGGCGCGGCCGACTTGCCGGCCCGCATCGTCGCCGACGGCTTGCAGAGGAAGTTTGGCAAGCCGTTCATCGTCGAGAACCGGGCTGGCGCGGCAGGCCAGATCGGGACCGAACAGCTCGTCCGCTCGGCTCCCGATGGCTACACGATCTATTGTGGACCGAATGGGCCTTACGTGCTGCTGCCCTTGCTGCGCCCGACCAACTACAAGGTCACCGATCTCGTCCCGATCGCGCCCTATGGCGAGCTCGTCTACGGCTTCGGTGTGCTGAAATCGGCGCCCTTCAACAACCTGAAGGAGCTGCAGGCCTACGCCCAGGCCAATCCGGGTAAGCTCTCTTACTCCTCGCCCGGAGCCGGCTCCGTGACCCATCTGCGCAGCGAGGCCTTCAACATCGTCGCCGACGTGAAGATCACGCACATCCCCTACCGCACGGGGGCGGAGGCGCTGCCGGATTTGCTCGCCGGCCGCGTCGACATCATGAACGATAATCTCTTCTTTCCGCACGTGCGCCGCGGCGAGGTGAAGATGCTCGGCGTCATGAGCCGCACGCGCCATCCGGAGTTCCCGGACGTGGCGACGTTTGCCGAGCAGGGCTTTGCCGTCGATCTGCCGATCTGGGGTGGTCTGCTGGCTCCCGTCGGCATCCCGCAGCCGGTCGTCGATCAATTGGCGAAGGCCATGGCGGAGCTGGCCGACGAGGCGGAGTACCGCGAGAAGATGTTGAAGATCGGCTTCGTCACCTACAAAGCGACCCAGGACGAGATGCGCAAGCAGATGGCGGCCGAGGTCGCACTGTTCCGGGACTTCGTGACGAAGACGAACTTCAAGCTCGAATAGGTAGAGCTTCGCAGGGGCTGGTCACAGCTCGCGATGGGCAACCGCTGGTCCTTTTCGCACCCTGTTGCGAGGCTTTCCGAAGCTAACGGACGAGGAGACGCAACGCCATGCGCAAGCTAATCGCGGCCATCTTGACGATCATCGCGGCGCACCTCATCGCGGCGCCGCTCGCCGCACAGCAAGCCTATCCCGCGCGGCCCATTCGCTTCGTCATTCCGTTCGGGCCGGGCTCGGCGAGCGACACGCTTGCCCGCATCATTGGCCAGGAGCTCGGTCAGAACCTCGGCTGGCCGGTCGTCGTGGTGCACAAACCGGGCGCCGACGGCGCGCTGGCGGCGATCGAGGTGCAGCGATCCGCGCCGGATGGCTACACGTATCTCTTCGGCACCAACAGTCCATTTTCCGTCGTCCCGAATATCCGCAAGGAACCGCCCTACGACGTGCTGAAGGACTTCACGCCGATCACGTATCTTGGCGACAACACGTTCTTCCTGGTTGTCCACCCCTCGGTGCCTGCGAAGTCTCTGCCCGAGCTCATCGCCTACGCCAAGGCCAATCCCCGGAAGCTCAACCACGCGACAGGGAACACCTACGCGCTGGTTGCGACCTCGATGCTGGCGGCGCGGAACGGCATCGAGCTCGAGGCGGTTCCCTACAAATCGGAGCCCGACGCGGTGCCCGACCTGCTCGCCGGACGCGTCCAGGTGCTCAACGGCACGACCACGACGACGGTGCCGCACATCAAAGCGGGCACGCTGCGGGTTCTGGCCACCATGTTCCACGAGCGCAGCCCCGTGCTTCCTGACGTCCCCTCGCTCGTCGAGGCTGGGCAGGCGAAGCTGCCGATCTCGCCATGGTTCGCGCTTGTCGGTCCGGCCGGTCTGCCCGCCGAAATCGTCGCCCGCATGAACGAGGAGATGGTCAAGGTGCTCGCCAAACCGGAGATCCGCGAGCAGCTCGGCCGCCAGGGCTTCATCGCACGCTCATCGACGCCCGCCGAACTCGCCGCGATCATGAGAGAGCAGCTCGCCATCTGGAAGGATGCGCTCA
>CAYWBX010000557.1:0-2988 GCA_964456015.1 uncultured Hyphomicrobiaceae bacterium
TTGCCATCCTGATAATCGTCGGCCTTGCGCCAGCCCGGGAATCCGGCCGCGCTGGACACGAAATAGCGCGCGCCGAGCGTCTGCGTCGTTTGATCCCAGAAATCCACCACCGTCGCGGTCGCCTCGGTGTCACCGGCGACCAGCCGGTTCGTGGCCAGCACCGCGCCGAGCGTGTGCGGCGCCAACGGCAGCGGCGAGGCCACATAGTTCTGGCCGGTCACCAGAATCATGCGCTGCGCGGCAAACACCCGCCCCGCCGCGGAGAAACCGGCGAGGTTCACCACGACCCGCGCATATTGCATCGTCGTCTGGCTGATCGGGCCTTTCATCCGGTACTGAACTTCTTCGTTGGTGGGGTTCAAATCGGACTGGCTGATCAGTTCCGCGTAGGCGTCGCCGGCATTCCACACGCTGAGGTTGCCGGAGATTTGCGGCGTGTACACCAGTTCCGGGTCATCCTTGCGGCGCGTGAAGTCGAGCACCACATGCTCCTGTCCGTCAACCAGGTTCCGTTGGATTAACGCGGTCACCAACGGCGTCGTTTCCCCGGCCAGCGGGTTGCGGTCGAACGCATATTCGAGTGCGTTGACCACCCCATCGCCGTCGGGATCCGCCGTCGGACCCGCCTCCGGCAGGTCACTGCTGCCAAACTTCGCGATCTGCCACGCCGTGAATCCCGCCGATAGCGAGCTGGTCAGAACCACATCGTTCCCGTTGCCGCCGACGTAGGTGATCGTGTATTTCGCGCCGTTGACGACCACCGTCCCGCCTTCGGGCCAGCCGGTAAAGGTGCCGCTGATCGCGCCGCTGCTGGTCTTGTTGATGATCGTGTGCGCGCCGGTCACGGAGGCCAGATTCGTCACGCTCAGGGTCGCGCCGGTGAGGTTGACCGTGCCACTGGCCACGATTTGATCGCTGCCGCCGTTTTTCATTTCCGCGCGATAGGTGCCGTTCAACGTCAGGTTGCTGACCGTCAGCGTGCCGGGGCTGGCGCCGGGCGCGATGGTGCCGCCGTTCTGGATGGTGACGTTGCCCACCGCGCCCGTGCCTCCCAGCGTGGCGCCCGGCACCGCCGTCACCGCCCCGCTGACCACGCCGTGCACCAGCAACGTTCCATTGCTGACCAGCGTCGCGCCCCGGTAGGAGTTGACGCCGGACAGGACCCACGTGCCGCTGCCGACTTTGACGACGGTGGTGGTGTTGACCGTGGAATTGTCCACGATCGAACCGGCAATCTCGCCGACGCCGGCCGTCGAGCCGGTCAGCAACAAGGTTTTCTTGCCGGCGCCGGTGGCGGTGAAGTTGCCGGTCAGTTTCCACAAGCCGCTGCCCGATTGATCCAACGTCGCGCCGCCGGTGGTGCCGGCCAGGTTGATCACCCGGTCGGAGCTGTGGCCGGTCCCGACGTAGCGCAACGCGCCATCCGTCGTGCTGCTGCCGATGCCGATGGTTCCGTTGGCGACCGTGGTCGGCGCGCCGAGCGCGCTCGCGCCGCCGCCCACATTGGCGAGGGAGTTGATGATGAGCGTGCCGCTGTTGATGGTGGTGATGCCGGAGAAGGTGTTGGAGCCAGACAACGACCAGTCGCCGCTGCCGGTCTTGGTCAGTTGCAGCGGCAGCGCATTGGCATTGCTGGTGATGTCGGCGGCGTTGTGGATGTTGCCGGTGATGAGGTTGTTGGTGGTCGAGCCGCCGAGTTGGAGAATGGGCGTGCGGGCAACGGTGCTGCCGGCAAGCGGCTGGACGGTGCCCGTGAGCGTGACCGACGCCGTGGCGGGATTAAGTTGCGCCGTCCACGCGCCGCTGCCGCTGGTAAACGCCGGCAACTCCACGCCGTCAAACTGGAGCCGGTAATTGTTCGCGCCGTAGATGGCGGCGAAGCCGCTGAGGTTGGCGCTGGTCAGCAGCAGTTTCAGTTGGCCGAGGGCCATGGTCGAGCCGGTGGTGGTGCTGGAACTGGAACCGCCGTTGCTGGTGTTGTTGTTGCCGACGAAGATGGTCATCCCCAAAACGGCATTGCCGTGATCCAGGGTCACCGTGTTCGTGCGCGTGATGGTGCCGCTGCGATCGTCCAACAGCCACAAATGCGAGGAAGCGGAACTGCTCTGATGCATGATGATGGGCGACGCCGGGGGCAACGCGTGCAATCCGCGAAAGACCAACGGCCCGCTCCCGTACGCCAGATCGGTGGCGCCGCTGTAGGTGTTCGTGCCGGTAAGATACCACGTGCCGGCGCCGGCCTTGGTCACGCTGAGGGCCGAGCCGCCGTTGTCGGTCAGCCGGCCGGCAAACACGTTCGTCGCTCCCGTTTCGCCCCTCAACGTCAGACTGCGGGTGCCGGAACCGCTGAACCCAATGTCGGTCTGGATGGTCAGGTTGTGGGCGCTGGCGTTGTGGATGTTGACGGTGCCCGTGCCGAGCAGGAACCGGCGATTGCTGAGCGTCAAATGGCTGGTCGCGCCGGAGCCGTACGTGAAGTGCGTATTCCCGCCGCTCATGGTGATGGGCGCGGCTGTATCCGCCAGGCTGTTGACCGTCAAACTGCCCTGGCCGCTGGTGGTGATGGTCACCGCGCCCGTAAACGTGTTGTTGGCGCTCAGGAAATTGAGGCTTTGGACTCCATTGGCGGAGTTGAACACCAGTTGGTTGCCGCTGACGGCTCCCGCCGTGGTCAGCGAGACATTCACGGGCAGATCAAACGTGGCCGTCACGCCGTTTGAAATCACGAACGGGCGCGGACCGAGGTTGACCGGGGTCGTCGCCGACAACGTCGCGTTCGCGGCAAAGGTGACGTTGCTGCTGCCGGTGCCGAGGCTCGCATCCCCGGTGAGGTTCAGCCTACCGGCCTGGATGACGGTCTCGCCGTCATAGGTATTGTTGCCGGCCAGCGTCAACGTCCCCGCGCCTTGCTTGATCAGGCCGGCGGCGCCGCCCGAGGAGCGAATGGCGCCGGCAATCGCCGCGGTGTTGGCGCGGACTTCGATGGTG
>CAYWBX010000558.1:0-2980 GCA_964456015.1 uncultured Hyphomicrobiaceae bacterium
TGGTAGAAACGCAGTTTTTCCGGACAAAAACTGCGTTTCTGGAGGTGCCCATAAGTAGAATCGGATTTCAACTGCGAAGAGCAAGAAGAAGCGCGAAGCGGACGGAACGGATCGGGGGAAAAATCAATAGTCGGCAAAGCGGCATATCCGCGCATTGATTTTTACCGGGAATATTATACAATTACTCCCATTGTATCAAAAAATCAGGAGAAACGCATGGATCTCAAAAAATTCATCCGCGATATTCCGGATTATCCCAAACCCGGCATCATCTTCAAGGATTTAACGCCACTGTGGAAAGACAAAGAAGCGTTCCGACATTCAATCAAACTCCTCGCAAGCCGTTTCGTCAAAGACCGCATCGATGCGGTTGCCGGCGCGGAGGCGAGGGGGTTTCTGGTTGGCGCAGCGGTCGCCTATGAACTCGGCGTCGGTTTCATTCCCGTGCGCAAGCCGAACAAGCTGCCGTTTCGCTCGATTCAGGTGAGTTACACGCTCGAGTACGGCACCGATACGCTTGAAATGCACGAGGATGCGCTGGACAAGGGCAGGCGGGTTCTCATCGTCGATGACCTCATCGCGACCGGCGGCACGGCGGGGGCGGCGGCGAAGCTGATCCGGCGTCTTGGCGGCACCATCATCGGAGCGGCCTTCATCATCGACCTGCCGGACCTTGGCGGCGCACGGGCGCTCGAACGGGATGGCATCAGGGTGCAATCGCTCATGAGCTTCGAGGGGCATTGACGGCTTGGCCGCCCGCCTCGATCGCGATCGGATCCGGTCTGGATGGGATGCCCACCGGCCCACACGAGGCGCTTGCGTGATTTCCTGGGACGCGCAGGAAGCACCTGCCCAGCAGCGGAGGGGCCGTCGTAGATGCCTCGAATCCTGGCGCTCGAACAAGTCCCGGATCGATCGCAGCCACGGCAGCGACGGGGGCCTTCGCATTTAGGCCGGGGCGCCCGGCGTCGGCGTCCTCCGGTCGCCCGCAAACCTGGCTGATGCCAGTCTGACGGGCAAGCGTCGCCCCGGTGAGAGGGCATGGCAGAGGCGGCGGCCTTAAGCGGCTGAGATTGCCCGCCGGCCCCGCTCAGCCGCCCGCCTTGATGAGCTTTGCGGCCGCCGGCGCGAAGTAGGTGAGAATGCCGGCGCAGCCCGCGCGCTTGAATGCCATCAGGCTCTCCATCATCACACGGTCGCGATCGAGCCAGCCATTGCGCGCGGCCGCCATCAGCATGGAGTACTCACCCGACACCTGATAGGCGAAGGTCGGCACCTTGAGTTCGGTCGCCACGCGCCGGACGACATCGAGGTAGGGCATCCCGGGCTTCACCATCACCATGTCGGCGCCCTCCGCGATGTCGAGCGCCACCTCGCGGATCGCCTCGTCGCTGTTGGCCGGGTCCATCTGGTAGGTGCGCTTGTCGCCGATGAGCGTGGCGTTGGTGCCGATGGCGTCGCGAAACGGCCCGTAGAAGCCGGAGGCATACTTGGCGGCATAGGAGAGGATCTGCACGTCCTGGTGTCCGGCCTTGTCGAGCGCGGCGCGGATGGCGCCGACGCGGCCGTCCATCATGTCCGACGGCGCGATGCAGTCGGCGCCCGCGTCGGCGAGCGCGAGGGCCTGGAGTTTGAGCACCTCGATGCTTTCGTCGTTGAGGATGCGGTGGCGCTCATCGAGCACGCCGTCATGCCCGTGGCTCGTATAGGGATCGAGCGCCGCATCGGTGATGATGCCGATCTCAGGCACGGCGGACTTGATGGCACGGACCGCCCGGCACATCAGGTTCGAGGGCCGCGTCGCCTCGCTGCCGGTCGCATCGCGCAGCTTCATGTCGACGTTCGGGAACGGCGCGATGGCCGGGATGCCGAGGCTCATCGCCCGCTCGGCCTCGCGCACGGCCTCCTCGATGTTGACGCGGTCGACGTCGGGCATGTGGTCGACGGGCACCCGTCGCGTCGAGCTGTCGATGAGGAAGATCGGCCAGACGAGGTCGCTGGTCGAAAGCACGTGCTCGGCGACGAGGCGCCGGGACCAAGGCGCCTTGCGGTTGCGCCGCATGCGGACCGTCGGATACATGCCCGGCGCTCCGATGACGCGCGAGGTGGCGGGGCTGCTCTTGGCGATCGGGCGCTGGCGTGACGTGGTCATGGGGCGCGGCTCGGGTGGGGACAACGAGGCCTGAACGGATCTGGCACGACATTCGGCCTGCCCATCAGGCGACGCAAGCAGAAATTGCCGACAGCGCGCAGGGCACGGAAATGTGACGGCCGACAACTTGATTTTGCCCCGATCACGATGCAGTTGGCCAGTCCGTTGCATGTCCGCCGGCGGCCTTGGCGCGGATCCGCCCGAGTCGCAGCGCCTGAGCTTTCAGGTTGCTCTGGCCTCCGAAGTAGGCGAAGGATTTGCTGTGCCGTTCGCGGCGGCTCGCCGCCCTCTTCCAAAGGCGGCGTGGCCTTAAGCCTGGAGTGAGCCCTTGAGTGCGATCGCCAACGGGATTTACGTCCCACTGATCTTCATCGCCGTTCTCACGATCGTGGTGTTCATCCATGAGATGGGCCACTTCCTGGTCGCACGCCGGTGCGGGGTCAAGGTCGAGGCCTTCTCGATCGGCTTCGGCCGGGAGATCTGGGGGTTCACCGACCGTCTTGGAACGCGTTGGAAGTTCTCGTGGATTCCTCTCGGCGGCTATGTGAAGTTCGTCGACGACGAGAACGCCGCAAGCGCGCCCTCGCGGGCGGCGCTCGATCGGCTCGGGGCCGATGAGCGCAAGGCGGCCTTTCAAGCCCAGCCGCTGTCGAGCCGCGCGGCGATCGTCGCTGCCGGACCGCTGTTCAATATCGCCTCCGCAATCCTCATCTACTGGCTGACCTTTTGGCTGATCGGCAGCTATGGGATGCAGGCCGTCATCGACGAGGTGATTCCAGACAGCGCCGCGGCCCGCGCCGGGTTGCAGTCTGGCGACCGGATCACCGA
>CAYWBX010000559.1:0-2978 GCA_964456015.1 uncultured Hyphomicrobiaceae bacterium
CACCCTGCCGCGTCGCTCCTCCGCTGTTGTGACGGCAACCGCGCTGGCGAAGGGCGAAGCCGTGAGCCCCTCGACGGCGAGATGGCAACGCTCCAGGACGCCGATCAGATTGCGCACCGGCGCTTCGTCTGCAGTGATCGCGGTCAGCTCGACGCGCAGTTCCCTGCCCGCCAGTCCGCGCGGATCCGGGACGCCCGAAATCTCGTCGAGCCGCCAATCTGTCCGCGTGAGCTGCACGATGCCCTGCCCGCCACGGCGCGCATAGGCCTCGCCGCCGGCAATGATCCGATCAACGTCGTCGCCGGTGACGACCGTCCCCCGGATGGCCGCCCGCGCCGTGAAGGTTGCTGATCTGAGCCGTCCGCAGTTGACGCCAATCACGACCCTCTCGAGCGCGACGCCGGCCATGCGCTCGGCCTGCCCGACGGCAAGGCGCACGGCGCGCTCGGCATCGTCGCCGCTGACGATGACGCCCGACTTCACGCCTTGCGAGCGCTGATGCCCGAACCCAAGCAGGCACAGGCGGCCCTCGGCGTCGGGAGCAGCGATCAGACAGCCGACCTTGGCGGTGCCCAAGTCGATGGCTCCGATCAGTCCCGCCGCCGCTCCTCTGCTCTCGAATCTTCCCATTTCCAGTCCAGGCCGTCAGAGCTGTGGCCGCGCTTCGGCCGGCACATCCGTTTGAGCGAGGTCACGGTTGCCGCTGAGCGCGATGAGGCCGTCCTGTCGGAGGTCAACCGTCTGCTCTTCTCTGAGCAGGACCCCGGTGAGCTGTTGCATGCGTTCCAGCCGCAGCAGGGCTTCCCCTGTCCGCTCCGCCGGCAAAAGAACCCTGATCCCGCCGGCGAGCTCGAGCGTCCACCTGCGTTCGCCGACCCGGTGGGCGGCAACGAGGCGGACCGCAAGCTGGGGGTGCGGCTCAATCGCGGCCAGCAATGCGCCGACCGCGCCTGGTGCTCCGGCCCCGGTAATGCGCGGCAGCGCGATGCGCTCGGCTGTCGAGAGGTCTGCCAGCACCCGCCCGGTGCGATCCACGAGTCTGTTTCGCTCGCCATCCATCCAGATGGCGACGGCCTGGCGTTCCTCGATGACGACCCGCAAACGGCCCGGCAGGACGCGCTTGATGTCGGCGCGGAGCACCCACGGCAGCGCCTCGATCCGTTGCCGCGCGGCCCTGACGTCGAATGTAACGAGCGATTGCGCCGCTTCCAGCGCGAGCGCCGCATAGACGTCAGTGTCGGAGGTAAACCGGTGACCGAGGATCTCGACCTCTCCGATGGATAGACCAAGCGCGGTCAGAATGTGATCGACGCCCGCGGGAAACGGTTCGGCAAGACGCAGATCGCGGCCGAAGCCCGTCAGGCCCGCAAAGGTGACCGCACCGGCGACGACACCCACGCAGATTGCGACGACGGCCCGGCGCTGCCGACGCGCGAGGAGTTGCCTCGGTTCGATCCTGGACGGCGCATCCTCGCCGGGTGACGCCATCACCCTCACCGGCGGCGGATCGACAGCCGTCGGCACGGACATCCGGGGCGCTGCCCTATCGGCTCCCCGCCACCAGAACCGTCTTTCGTTGCCGGCTTGCTGCACGACCCTTCTCCCGTCTTGTTTAACCCAGGCAGGTCGGACGCCCCGCGCAATGGGGCGCGCAGTCCCGGTCGCACGCGACCGACCGCCACGGGACGGGACACGGAGGGCAAGCGCCAGCGTTCCCGAGAAGGGTTAATTATTGGTTGCCAGGTTCCCAAGAGTTGCTCGGGCTTCGGCGTCCGCCCCAACGCCGCGTCACCGATCCACGGACGCGTCCTCGACCAGCCAGGCGACAAGCTGACCGTAGGTCATTCCCTCGTGGGCGGCGAGTTCTGGTACGAGCGACGTCGGCGTCATTCCGGGTTGGGTGTTGATCTCAAGGAAGACGAGCTCGTCCTTGACCTCGTCCCATCTGAAATCGCAGCGCGTCACGCCGCGGCAACCGAGCGCCTTGTGCGCAACCATTGTGTACTGACGCACGCGCTCGCCGACGTGGGCCGGAATCTGTGCCGGCAGGATGTGTCGCGATCCTCCCGGCGCATACTTCGCCTCGTAGTCGTAGAACTGCAGGTGATCGGCAGCGACGATGTCGATGATGCCGGTGACCCGGTCCCCGATCACGCCGCACGTCAGCTCTCGCCCGGGCACATACCTTTCGATCATGATCTCGTTGTTGCGTGTCGTCGGAATGCGCGCGATCGAGTCCGGCGGTCGGTTGGCGCCCTCCTTCACGATCACCACGCCAACCGAGGAGCCTTCGGCCACCGGCTTGGCCACGTAGGGCGGGGCCAGCACGTGCTCGACGAGCGCCTGCTGCGGCGTGACGCATCGGCCTTCGGCGACCGGGACCCCGAGCTTTGCGACGATCCGCTTGGTGAGCTCCTTGTTCATCGCCAGGGACGAGGCGAGAACACCCGAATGCGTATAGGGAATCCCAAGCACCTCGAGCAGGCCCTGCACGCATCCGTCCTCGCCCCAGCGCCCATGCAGCGCGTTGAAGCACACATCCGGCTTGAGCGCGTTGAGCACGGCCGGCAGGTCCCGCCCGACATCGACCCGCGTCACGCGGAACCCTTCATTTTCGAGCGCCGCCGCGCAGCCCTTTCCCGAAGACAGCGAGACCTCGCGTTCGGCCGACCAGCCGCCATTCAGCACGGCCACGTGCACATTCGCTCGCTGGGCCGGGCTGATGGTCATCGCGCGCTCGCTCCGTTCATCCAGTTTGCCCCGATGCCTGAGCCCCGACCGCGCATCATCGAGCCAGGGCTTCGCCGACCATGCGCCCGTCGCGCGCCTTGCCGATGCGAATGATCTCCCAGTCGAGCCTGATGCCGCTGAGGGCCAGGACGCGCGCCCTGACTGTCTCGCCGAGCGTCTCAAGGTCCTCGGCCGTCGCATTCTGGTCATTGATGAGAAAGTTGCAATGCATCTCAGAAACCTTGGCT
>CAYWBX010000560.1:0-2975 GCA_964456015.1 uncultured Hyphomicrobiaceae bacterium
GCCAAGATCGCGGGCCCGCGGCACGATCACCTGCTCGATTGCCGCGCAGGAGACGGGATCGCCGGGGATGGGATCGAGATCGGGGCTGCGGCTCATCGGCGGCTCCTCATTCCTGTGGCGTCCGCCAGAGTTAGACGCACAGCTCAAGGCCGCAAAGCCACAATTTCGTCAGTAGCGCCATTGCACCGGTTCGGCGCCGGCGATCGGCGAGAGGAACGTGGCGATGGCGCTGCCAGCGAGATTGCCGAGATAGACGGTCTTCAAGTCCGGTCCGCCGAAGGCGACGCTGGCGATGTTCTTCAAGGGCGAGCGGGCGCCGATCTCGATGTGGTGGCGGCCGCCCCGGTCAGCCTGGAAGAAGGCCTCGCCCTCGGCGATGAGCTCGGGAATCGAGCCGTCGAGAATCAGCGTGCGCCGGCCGCCGATCTCGATGCGGATGACGCGGTTGGCGTTGACGCAGGCGACCCAGACGCCGCCTTCGTGATCGAACGCGAAGCCGTCCGGGAACTCGCCGGGTCCGAACTCGTGCACCGTTTCGCGGCGGCCGAGCCCGGTCCCGAGCACGGGAAAGCGCGAGACGCGCTTGGCGCAGGTCTCGTTGACGTAGAGCCATTTGCCCGAGGGATCGATGCGGCATTCGTTGGTGAAGCCGAGGCCGTCGGCGACGATGTGCGCACCGTCCCGGTCACGGCGGACGATGAACCCGTCGGCATGGCGCGGACGGAAGGAGAGTTCGCGCGGATAGGCGCGAGTCGAGACTGAGATCCACTCGGTGCCGTCCCGATCGACGCCGACGAAGTTGCACACGCGCAGCAGCTCGCCGTCGGCCTCAAAGAGATGCGGGAAAAGCCGCCAGTCCCTGTCGAGACGCCAGACGCCGCCGCCGGGTCCCAGGTTGGCGATGAGAAATTCACGGTTGCGGGTCATGGCGACGCCGTTCGGCAGAAAGCCCGGCGGCGCGCCGGTGATGTCGCGCTTCGGCTTGCCGATCTCGGCGATCCCGGCGTGGTGGTCGCCAGCAAAGACCTCTCCCCTGGCGGTCGTCAACACGCACTCGGGGCGCTTCAGGCCCTCGCCGACCCAGGTGACAGCGGACAGCGGGACCAACGGGGTTTCGGGCATGGCGGGTCCTTCGAGGCAGCAGCGGCGGACCGTGGTGACGATCCATTCTTATGCAACTCTGCGTGAAGCCGGGAGCGCGTGACAAGATCGCCGATGGCACGCATGCCATGCGGCGCGCGACGGCTGGTCGGCGTCCGTGCCCCGCGCAGGCTCGGCAAGCACGCCGCCCGGCATCCTCTCCCGGTCGCGGTTCGCTGCGGTGCGTGCTAGCTTCGCCGCAAGCAACGACAGGGAGGCGGCATGGCCGAGGACCAGTATCCGCGCTTCGACACGCTGGCGCTGCATGCCGGGCAGCGGCCGGACCCGGCGACCGGCGCCCGGGCGGTGCCGATCTACCAGACGACGTCCTATGTGTTCGAGAGCACCGAGCACGCGGCGGGACTGTTCAATCTGGAGCGGGCGGGGCACATCTACTCGCGCATCTCGAACCCGACGGTCGCCGTGTTCGAGGAGCGCATGGCGGCGCTCGAGGGCGGCGTCGGGGCCGTCGCGACGGCGAGCGGACAGGCGGCGCTTCACCTCGCGATCGCGACGCTGATGGGATCGGGCTCGCATATTGTCGCCTCGTCGCGCATCTACGGCGGCTCGCACAACATGTTCGTGCACACGTTGCCGCGCTTCGGAATCACCGCGACGCTGGTCGACCCGCGCGAGCCGGAAGCCTTCGCGCGAGCGATCCGGCCGGAGACACGGCTCGTCTTCGGCGAGACGCTCGGCATTCCGGGGCTCGAAGTGCTCGACATCAAAGCGGTCGCCGACATTGCGCATGCCAACGGCCTGCCGCTGATGATCGATTCGACCTTCTCGACACCCTCGCTCAACCGGCCGTTCGAGTGGGGCGCGGATATCGTCATGCACTCGGCGACCAAGTACATCGGCGGGCATGGCATCGCCATCGGGGGCGTGGTGGTGGACGGCGGCCGCTTCGACTGGGCGCGCTCGGGCAAATTCCCGACGCTGACCGAGCCCTACGCCGGCTATCACGGCCTGGTGTTCGCGGAAGAGTTCGGACCCGCCGCCTTCATCATGCGGGCGCGGGCGGAGGGTTTGCGCGATTTCGGCGCTTCGATGGCGCCGCAGACCGCCTTCTATCTGCTGCAGGGGCTCGAGACGCTGCCCGTCCGGATGGCGCGCCACGTCGAGAACGCGGTTGCGGTCGCCAGGTTCCTTGAGGCGCATCCGGCG
Source organism: uncultured Hyphomicrobiaceae bacterium (assembly GCA_964456015.1). Classification (GTDB taxonomy): domain Bacteria; phylum Pseudomonadota; class Alphaproteobacteria; order Rhizobiales; family Hyphomicrobiaceae. The sequence continues at coordinate 2,308 of CAYWBX010000560.1, forward strand.
GTCGCCTGGGTCAAGTATCCGGGCCTCGAGAGCCATCCCGATCACGCGCTGGCGATGCGGCAGTTCCCGCGCGGGGCCGGCGCCATGATGAGCTTCGGCGTCAAGGGCGGGCGCGCGGCCGGCGCCAAGCTGATCGAACGGTTGCGCGTCTTCTCGCATCTCGCCAACGTCGGCGATGCCAAGTCGTTGGTCATTCATCCCGGCTCGACGACGCATCAGCAGATGAGCGCGGAGGAGCTCAAGGCCGCCGGCATCGGCGAGGAACTGGTCCGGCTGTCGATCGGGCTCGAGGACGTCAGAGACCTCACCGAGGATCTCGATCAGGCCCTCAAGGCCTCGCAACCGAGAGCGGCAAGACCGGCGGAAGCGCCGAGGAAGGGCTAGATCATGGAGCTTAGCGTCAACGGCGCGAACGTCTTCGCGGCGACGGGCGGCCGGCCGTTCGATCCGGCGCGGCCCGCGATCGTTTTCCTTCACGGTGCAGGTCTCGACCATACCTGCTGGCAGCTCGAGGCCCGCTGGTTCGCCTGGCACGGCTGGTCGGCTCTCGCCGTCGATCTGCCGGCGCACGGCCGATCCGGAGGGCGGCCGCTTGCGAGCATCGAGGCCTTCTCGGACTGGCTGATCGCCCTGCTCGACGCGGCGGGGGTCGCGCGCGCGGCGCTCGT
>CAYWBX010000561.1:0-2968 GCA_964456015.1 uncultured Hyphomicrobiaceae bacterium
GCAGCCGCCGATGCCGAGCGTCCGCTCGCTCGTGACGCCGGCGCCCGCGGACAACCAGCCGCCTGCGCCGGCCTCCAGTCCCCCCGCGCCCGCGGCGCCGCCTGCCGCAACGGCAGCGCCCACCCCGAACGCTGCGCCAGGCGCGCCGCCGGCGATCTCCCCGCGACCCGCGGCCCCGCAGCGCACCGCCGCGCCGACGCCAGCCACGCCCGGCCAAGCAGGCCCGCCCACGGCCGCCGCCCCTCCCGCCGCACCTGACGCGACCGCGCCGCCGAGCTCGCAAGCCCGCCCGACCCCACGCGGCGGACGCCAAACTGCCGCCCCTTCCCGCAGGCCGTTCGCAACGGACGCCGAGATGGCCAGAGCGCCCGAGATGGCCGAGAAGATGAAGCTTCCAACCGCCGATCTCGAAGTGTTCTTCGCGCTCGATTCCGCTGAAATCTCGCCAGAGGCAACCGGCCTCCTCGACATGCTGGGCGAGGCGATGGCCGATCAGCGACTCGCCGACCAGAAGTTCGTGATCGCCGGCCATACCGACGCCTCGGGTCCTGCCGACTACAATGTTGCGCTGTCCCACCGGCGCGCCGAAGCGGTCCGACAGTACGTGATCGACAAGCACGGCATCGATCCGGCCAATCTGATCGCGCGCGGATTCGGCAAGTCCCGGCTGAAAAACCCCGCGCAGCCCTACGCCGCCGAAAACCGCCGCGTCCAGATCATCAACTGGACGAGCATGACGGCGGAGCCGCCGCAGCGTTGATCCCAACCCGGGGCCTGGACGGCCGTCCTGTCCGTCCGCGGCGCATGTGCGCAGGCGCCATCCGCGGCTTGAGCGCCACCCGGCGTTGCGCTACCAAGGGCCGACATTCCGTTTCGGGCCGAGGGAAAGCCATGAGCATCGACACGTCCGATGGCCATGAAGCCATGGATTATCGCGAGCACGTCCGCACCTATCAGGGCTTCGTCAGGGGCACCATCGCGCTTGTCGCCCTGTGCGCCGTCATCCTTCTTGGAATGCTGATCTTTCTCGTCTAACTCCCGGCTCGGGTCTGGGCGGCGACCATCATCGTGCTTCGGGCCGAACGTGAGGGGGATTTGAGCCGCCATGGTGACCATTGCAGTCTCGGCCGAGCCGCAGGACGAGCCCCGGGTCGCACTATCTCCTGAAACCGCTAAGAAATTTGTGGGATTCGGCTTCGAGGTCCGCGTACCGGCCGGCGCCGGCTCCCGCTCGCGCTTTTCCGACGACGCCTACCGCGCCGCCGGCGCCAGGACGGTTTCATCGTCCGCCGAGGCCGCCGCCGGAGCAGACATCCTGTTGGCGGTGCGTCGCCCGGGGCTTGCCGACATCAAGGCACTTAGCCCCAGCGGCTTGGTCTTTGCCATGTTGCAGCCCTATGACGACCGAGGCGGTCTTGAGCAGCTCGCAGCCGAGCGTCGCGCGCTGTTTGCGATGGAGCTCATCCCGCGCATCACCCGCGCCCAGTCCATGGACGTGCTTTCGAGCCAGGCGAACCTGGCGGGCTACAAGGTCGTGGTCGATGCCGCCTCGATGTTCGGACAGGCGATCCCGATGATGATGACCGCGGCGGGCACGGTTCCGGCGGCGAAAGTATTCATCATGGGTGTCGGCGTCGCCGGCCTGCAGGCTATCGCGACCGCCCGCCGTCTTGGCGCCATCGTCTCGGCGACGGACGTCCGCCCGGCGACCAAAGAGCAGGTGGCCTCGCTCGGGGCCAAGTTTATCGCCGTCGAGGACGACGAGTTCCGCCAGGCGCAGACCGCCGCCGGCTATGCCAAACCCATGTCCGAGGCCTACCAGAAGAAGCAGGCGGAGCTCATCGCCAGCCACATCAAGGGGCAGGACATTGTCATCACCACGGCGTTGATCCCGGGACGTCCGGCGCCACGCCTGATCACCCGCGAGATGGTGGCCAGCATGAGGCCGGGATCGATCATCGCCGATCTGGCGGCCGAGCGCGGCGGCAACTGCGAGCTGACGAAGCCGGGGGAGGCGGTCGAAGTCGGCGGCGTAAAGATTTGGGGGCCGATCAACCTGCCGGGAACGGTTCCGGTCAATGCCTCATCGCTCTACGCCAAGAACCTGCTCAACCTTCTCGAGACGATGATCGACAAGAAGGAGAAGGCGCTCAAGGTCAACTGGGAGGACGAAATCGTGAAAGGCACGCTGGTTGCCCGCGACGGGCGCATCGTCCATCCGAACCTGCAAGCGAAGGGGGCATGAGGATGACTCGCGCGCGTCTCGCCTCCGCCGTATCGGCGGCATTTGCGGCAGGGTTCTTTCCGACGTTCGCGCAAGCCGCAGGCGGTGGCGACGTCAGTCCATTCGTCTACCAGTTGATGGTTTTCGTCATCGCCATCTTCGTCGGCTACTACGTCGTCTGGTCGGTGACGCCGGCGCTGCACACGCCGCTGATGAGCGTCACCAACGCCATCTCCTCCGTGATCGTTGTCGGCGCCCTTCTGGCGACCGGGGTGGCGCTTGTGGCGTCAGGCTCGCTGCTCGCGAAGATCTTCGGCTTCCTGGCGCTGATCATGGCCTCGGTCAACATCTTCGGCGGTTTCATGGTCACGAACCGGATGCTCGCAATGTACAAGAAAAAAGAGAAGAAGTGAGCCGATAGGAGCGCAATGGTCGGCCATCGGTCGGTGCTGCCCCGCACCGCGACAGGGATCGCCGGCTGCCCTGAGACGACCGCCTGATGCCTTCCGGAGCCATCATGTCCGCCAACGTCATCGCACTGCTCTATCTCGCCTCGGGCGTGCTCTTCATCCTGGCGCTGCGCGGCCTCTCGAGCCCCGAGACATCACGCGCCGGCAACATGTACGGCATCCTCGGCATGACCATCGCCGTGGCGACCACGCTCGCTCAGGTCGGCGCGCCAAAGGACCCCCTGACGTGGATCCTGATTGTCTTGGGCCTCGGCATAGGCGGGACAATCGGCGC
>CAYWBX010000562.1:0-2961 GCA_964456015.1 uncultured Hyphomicrobiaceae bacterium
CGGATCGAGGACCTGCGTTGCGGCGGCCTCGCTTACGGAGCCGACCCCCGCCCACTGCACCGGCGTCGGCAGGTCGCTGGCGGCGATCCGGGTCATCACCGGCTGCGGCAGGCGGGGACTTTCGATTGGCACGGCGTGCGTCTCGCTCGGCGCGACGATGACGCGCATGCCGATGCGGCCCGCTTCCCACAACTCGGTGGCGAAGCCCGTCGGCAGGCGGATGCAGCCGTGCGAGGCCGGGTAGCCGGGGACGACGCCCTGGTGCAGGGCGATGCCAGACCAGGTCAGCCGCTGCATATAGGGCATCGGCGCGCCGCTGTAGATGTTCGATTCGTGGTAGCGGCGGCGCTGGAGGACGCTGAAGACGCCGGTCGGGGTGGCGTGGCCCGGCTTGCCCGTCGATACCCGCGACTGTGCTGCGATGCCTGTCGCGGTGAAGACGCGGATCTGCTGATCGGACAGCGAGACGTTGGCGAGGAGGGGGGCGGGCGGGCCGGCATGCGGGGCGGTTCGCGGCAACGTCGCGCGCGTGCTGTGCGCGGGCGCATTGCTCTGAGGCCGCGATCCCAGTCCCATCGGTGCGGCGCCGCGGGCCTCGGGCGGTGCCAGGCGTCGGCGGTGGCGCTCGATCAGGCCGTGGGGAGGGCGCGGTCGCGCACCGAGCTCGGACGCCCGGTAGACCGGGGCCAGGACCACCTGTGCGGCCGCAGGCAGAGAGCCGAGGGGCGCCTGCGAGGCAATGATCGTCGCAAGCAGCATCAGCGAGGGCGAGGACACCCCGAGCGTCGCCGCCTGCGGCTTGTGCATGGCCTTCACTCCGAACCCAATCCGGCCGATCGATCGCCGCGGTCGCCGCGGGACGGCACGGGCTGCAGTCTACCGCACCCTCCGTACGCCGACAGTACCCGGGCTGCAACACGGGGCTTCGCCCGGGCGCCGGCGGTGTCCGGCGAGGGCGCGGCCTCAGCTGCGGCGGGCCAGCATGAAGGCTGCGGCGCCGCGGAGGGCATCCGCCGCGCTCCCGAACGGCGCAAGCGCCGTGCAGGCGTCCGCCACCACGCTCTCCAGCCGTGCGCGGGCCCCCGCCACGCCGGCGAGCGTGACGTGCGTTGCCTTGCCGCGGATGGCGTCCTTGCCGACGGCCTTGCCGGCCATGGCGGCGCTGCCCTCGGCGTCGAGGAGATCATCGGAGATCTGAAAGGCGAGGCCGAGGTTTCGGCTGTATCGGGCCAGGGCGGCGCGCGCGCTCGGACCCGCCTCGCCGAGAATCGCGCCGGCCTCGCAGGCGAAAGCGATCAGCGCGCCGGTCTTCATGGCTTGCAGGCGGTCGACGTGCTCGATCGTCGCCTGCGGCGGCAGGCCGAGCTTGTCGGCCTCGAGATCGAGCATCTGACCGCCGACCATGCCGGCGCGGCCGGCATCGAGCGCGAGGCGGCGGACGAGGGCGACGCGGGCCTCGGGCGCTGTGTTGGGGAGCGTTGCCAGGATCTCGAAGCTCAACGTGAGGAGCGCGTCGCCGGCCAGGATCGCCGTCCAGTCGTCGAAGGCCTTCCACACGGTCGGGCGGCCGCGCCGCATTTCGTCGTTGTCCATCGCCGGCAGGTCGTCGTGGACGAGGCTGTAGGCGTGGAGACATTCGAGCGCGGCGGCGGCGTCGAGGGCCGCGGCCTCGGGCGCGTCGAACAGGCGGGCGGATTCGAGCACGAGAAAGGCGCGGAAGCGCTTTCCGCCGGCAAGGGTGGCGTGCGCCATGGCGGCGGCGAGCCGCGGCGGGATGTTGCCTGACGGGTCGGCCAGCAGCGCCGCAAGGCGGGCCTCGACCCGACTTGCGACGTCCGCCTGCCGGCGCGTGAACGCAACGATGAATTCAGGTGTCCCGGTCATGCGTCTGGCCTCGCGCAATCTGCAGGGGCCGCCATGACGGCCCGGCGAAGGCATAGCCGGCTGCGGCCGTCGCAGCCATCGGACTCCCCGGAATGAACCGGGAACGGGGGCATCCGGCCCGCTGGCGACAGCCGCGCGCGCGGCAAAAAAGGTTGTCCGGCCGGCTGGCCAGGGAAAGGATTTGTCGCTATAAGCCGCGCGGTTCGGCCGTCCTGGCACCGCCAGCGACGGCCGCTCGGTATTCGGCGCGTGGGCGTGCGCTGGGCCACGTTGGGAGGCGGACGCCGGCGTTCCGGCGCGGCCGCGCGCCGTCCCGGTTCACTTGTGGAGCGATTGATCATGGCAGTCCCGAGAAAAAAGGTTTCGCGCATGAAACGGGGGCAGCGCCGTTCGGCGGATGCGCTTGCTCCGCCGGTCTACGTCGAGGACCAGGAGACCGGAAACTTGCGCCGGCCGCATCATATCGACCTCAAGTCGGGCAAGTATCGCAAGATGCAGGTGCTCAAGGCGAAGGAAGAGATTGCCTGATCCTGACCGGGCGCCCGGGCGGCGGGCTGCCGGCAGGATTGTCAATTTCCGACACAGTTGCGCACTAACGTTGCCCCCGGCCGACGATCCGGCGGGCTAGACCGTGAGGGTTCCATGTCGCTGCGCGCGCTCCCGTTGATGGTGATTGCGTTCATCATCTACAACGTCGTGGTCCTGCTCGGCGGCAATACGCCCGTGGACGACATCCTGAACAAGCAGCTGTTCAAGATTCGGATGGTGAGCGGCGCGGAGTGGGTTTTTCGCACGAGCGACCTGATCATCCTGCTCACCATGGTGCTGCTGTTCATCGAGCTCATCAAATCCACCTACACGTCCAGCCTGCAGATGGTCGATCATGGCCTCTCGATGCTGGTGTTCATCGCCTGCCTGGTGGAATTCCTGCTTGTGCCCAAGGCGACCACGTCGGTGTTCTTCGTCATCCTGACTGCGGCGCTGATCGACGTGGTGGCCGGCGCGCTGATCGGCATCCGCACGGCCCGGCGCGATCTCAATATCGGCGGCGACGTCTGAGCGGGGTTGCGACGGTCG
>CAYWBX010000563.1:0-2951 GCA_964456015.1 uncultured Hyphomicrobiaceae bacterium
ACCTCTCTCAGCTCCTGATGAGATTTGATTTTGCCGAACGTCATCGCCTGGATGCGCAGGCTGCCGCAGCGGCCAAGGCGGAGGCCGAGCGTGAGCGCCTTGCAGCGGCCAAGGCCCGCGAGGAGGCGGAACGTCATCGCCAGGAGGCAGAGGCAGCCCGGGCGGAAGCTGAGCGGCGACGCCGGGAGGAAGAGGCGCGCGAAGCCGAACGGCAGAAGGCTTTCTTCACGTTCACGGTCTGCAACGAGTCCGCGACCGACGCTTATGTCGCGATTGCGCATTTCGCAGATGAGTCCGACGACAACGTCATCCGCGGCTGGTGGAGCGTCGCCAAGGGAACGTGCGAGGAAATCGGCCGCTTCAAGCGCGACTCATTTGAGTATTACGCCGATTGCGCAGTCGGCAAATGCTTCTGGCCGCCGCGCGAGAAGGCACAAATCAAGTATTGCGTCGAAGATCCGGGACCCTTCCGGCGCATCGGCCGCCCTGGTTATCAATGCCAGTCCCGCGAGCGCCTCGTCGGGTTCGGCCGCAACACCCCCGACGGCGACGCCTGGACGTGGACTCTGGTCGATTGAAACGCGCTTGAGCCAGCTCATCGCCATCGGCGGCGCGGTAGGGCCTGATTGACATGCCGTTGCCGACGGGAGCGAACAGGTCCGTTGCGGCGGAGGTGCCCGCCTCTATAGTGGCACCGGGTGAGTCCTGATCGAGCCTCGACGAAAGTTCATGAAAACAGACGTGATCGTCCTCGGCGCCGGCATGGTTGGCATTTCGGCGGCGCTGCATCTCCAGAAGCGCGGACGGGCCGTTGTGCTGGTCGACCGTCGCGGGCCCGCTGAGGAAACCTCCCACGGCAACGGCGGCATCATTCAGCGTGAAGGCGTCGTCCCCTACATGTTCCCGCGCGAGTGGGCGACGATCCTGCGCTATGCGAGAAATGCCTCGACCGACGCCTACTACCGCGTATCCGATCTGCCCCGCATCGCTCCCTGGCTCATCCGCTACTGGCTCGCCTCGACGCCTGAGGGAAAGCAGCGCAGCGCGCGCGCCATGCGGCCGATCATCGAGCGGTGCGTCGTCGAGCACGAGGCGCTGATGCAGGAAGCGGGCGTCACGGGGATGATCCGGCGCACCGGCTACCTGCGCGTCTATCGCACGAACCAGAAATTCGACGAGGCGCTCAAGGAGCGCGAAGCCGAGAGCCGCGACTTTGGCATCAACACGACCACGCTCGACCGGCGCGGCATTGCCGAGCTCGAGCCGCACCTGAGGGACGTCTTTGTCGGCGGCATCCACATGACCGATCCGGTCTCCGTGGGTGATCCGGCGGCGCTGGGCCGCGCCTATGCCGATCTCTTCGTCAGGAACGGCGGCAAATTTGTCGAGGGCGAGGCGAAGTCTCTGGAGGCGGGCGGCGCTGGCTGGCGGGTGGCGGCCCGCACGGGATGGATCGAGGCGCCGCAAGCCGTGGTGGCGCTTGGACCCTGGTCGAACGACGTCACGCGCGCGCTGGGTCTGCGCCTGCCGCTCGGCTGGAAACGCGGCTACCATATGCACTACCGCGCCGATGGTAACGCCACGCTCGCCCGGCCGGTCGTCGACGGCGACCTCGGGTTCTGCATCACTCCCATGACGCGCGGCATCAGACTGACGACCGGCGCCGAGTTTGCCCGGCGCGATGCGCCTCCAACCGGGGTCCAGCTGGGCCGCGTCGAACCTCATGCGCGCGGCATGTTTCCGCTTGCCGAGCGCATTGATGCCGAGCCCTGGCTCGGCCGGCGTCCGTGCCTCCCGGACATGGTCCCGATCGTCGGCAAAGCACCAGGCCGACCGGGGCTCTGGCTCGATTTCGGACATCAGCACCTGGGCTTCACGCTCGGACCGTCGACCGGGCGCCTGCTCGCCGAGATGATGACCGGCGAGGAGCCGTTTTGCGATCCCGCGCCCTACCGCGCCGACCGGTTCTGAACGGGCGGCCGCATCGCGCCCCTCCGTCTTGCCGTCCCGCCTCAAACCTGGCCGGCGCCTCGAGCCCGCACGCCGCGCAGGCGTCTGGCGAGCCCTTTGACGGCGAGCGGCAGCGGCTGCACGAGGCTCTCGGGCAGCGAGTGCGGATTGCCTTCATAGTCCTCGACGCCGAAGGTGAGCTTTTCCCGTTTCTTCTGCGGGAGGTGCAGAGTGCCGAACAGCCAGTCGAAGATGGCGAGCGAGGACCCCAGATTCTTGTTGAAGTGGATCGGATTGGTCGAGTGGTGAATCTGATGATGCGCAGGCGACAGAATGATCTTCCCGAGCGCGCCGGTAAACGCGATCCAGACATGTGAGTGCTGCAAGTGGTGCAGCGAATAGGCGAAGAGAAGCGCGATGGCGTTGTGGTTCCAGAAGCTGAACGGACGGACCGGAGCGCCGAGGCCGAACTGCATGAGCCCGCCGATCGTCCCCATCGTCAGCGCCACGATGTTGTAGAAGACGATGGTGTCGACGGGATGCACGCGGGCGTTGGTCAGCGGCGAAAGCACCTCTGCGGAATGGTGGACCTTGTGAAATTCCCAGAGAAAAGGCAGCGTGTGCGCGAGGTAATGGTCGATCCAGTAGGCGAACTCGTAGGCGAGAAAGAGCGCGGCCGTCATCAGCGCCATTTGCAGGAAGGCCGGCATCTGGGACGGTGCCGCTTCGCCGAATCCTCCGGCAAGCGCACCGCGCACGGCGGCCGCCACGTAGTGCCCGGACAGCACAGCCCAGCCGAAAGCGAGACCGAACACGAAGGCATTGAAGAGAAGGTAGGCGAGATCCGTCCGCGTCGAGGCGTGCGTGAGGAGGCGGCGCGGCAGCAGCGCGCGCAGCAGAACCTTGACGGGCACGCGTCTGCGATCGGCCGGACGCCTCAGGATCAGATACCCGGCCGCGAGGAAAAACGCTGCCAGCAGGCTCGTTGCGCCGTAGTCGCC
>CAYWBX010000564.1:0-2948 GCA_964456015.1 uncultured Hyphomicrobiaceae bacterium
TCGCCATTCGGAAAGATCCGCCGGTAAACGGCGGTGCGCTCGCGGAACCACGCGTCGAGATTCTCCCGTCCGACGAGGTAGGTCCGCAGCTCGATAATCTGCTCCCAGCCGGATTTCAGATCGCGCAGGATCCGCTCGAGGTTGTCGAACACAACCGGGACCTGTCCGCCGAGATCGTTCGGAGCGACGATCCGTCCCTGCGCATCAACCGAGACCTGGCCTGCGATGTAGGCGGTCCGTGCGCCCGGTTCGACGATCGCGACATGCGAGTACATGCCGAACACCGGCGCGGCGCTCGGCGGATTGATGCGTCGCACTCCCGGATTGCCCATGCCAAAAAGCCCTCGTGTCAGTTCCCGACGTGCGATCGCGACGTCTGATCGCCTCAGGTCTCGGCGCCCCCGTTGACCTGGATGAGCTGCCCGTTGATGAAGCCGCCCTGATCGGAGGCGAGCAGCGCCACGACCGCGGCCACCTCGTCGGGCGTGCCGAGGCGTCCAAGAGGAACACGCGCCTTCATGGGCGCGATGTGCTCGGCCTGCGCCTTGTCCTGCGCCTCGCCCATGATCGGTCCGGGCGAGACGATGTTTGTCGTGATGCCCTTGGGGCCGAATTCCTTGGCCAGCGCCTTGGTCAGGCCCCAGGCCGCGTGCTTCGATGCGGACACATGCGCCCGCCCGTTGTAGCCGTGGATCGCGTTCATTCCCGCGAAATTGATGATGCGCCCCCAGCCTTTGCCGATCATTCCGGGAAGCAACGCACGGGCGAGCACATAAGCGGCGTCGAAGTTCACCGCCATGGCATATCGCCAGGCGTCCTCGCTCATCTCCAGGAACCTACCGTCCTGGCGGATCGCGGCATTATTGACGAGAATGTCGACGACGCCGAACTTCGCGAGCGCGGCGCCGACGATGCGATCAAGGTCGGCGCGCTTGCCGACGTCTCCCATCGCGACGAGCGCATCGACGCCCAGGGCGCGGGCCTCGGCGGCAACCTGCTCCGCAGCCGCCACGTCGCGTGAGCCGTTGATGACGACATTGCAGCCCGCACGCGCGAGATGCAGGGCACAGGCTCGGCCGATGTTCTTGTTCGATCCTGTGATCAGGGCGGCGCGACGCGGGTTCGCCATCGGTTGCCTCTCATGCTTTGCGATGGTTCATCGATCCGCAAGTCGGGCAGTCCGTCAAGTCCGCTCTACCCGGCGGCTGATGATTGCGCGCCAGATGGCAAAGCGCCGATGGCCACGTGGTGGGGCGCGGGCGCAGGTGCGGCGGGCTCGTCGGTCGGACCGATGAACCTGCCGAATACGCGCCATATGCCGCGGCCAATGTCGTCGACCACCATGAAGACCGCGGGGACGAAGACGAGCGACAGCATGGTCGACGAAATGAGCCCTCCGATCACCGCAATCGCCATTGGAGCCCGGAACTCGCCACCCGAGCCGGCGCCGATCGCCGAGGGCACCATGCCGCCGACCATGGCGATGGTCGTCATGACGATGGGGCGGGCCCGCTTGCGGCCGGCGTCGACGATCGCCTCCAGCCGCGGGACGCCGCGGCGGATCTCCTCCACCGCGAAATCGACGAGCATGATGGCATTCTTGGTCACGATGCCCATCAGCATGAGAATGCCGATGACGACGGGCAGGCTGATCGGCATTCCGGCGATGGCGAGCGCAACGATGGCGCCGCCGATCGAAAGGGGCAGCGAGAAGAGGATGGTGATGGGCTGCAGAAACGATCCGAACAGCAGCACCAGCACGGCGTAAACCATCATCAGGCCGGCTCCCATGGCCTTGGCGAAGCCCTCGAAGACTTCGATCATGATCTCGGCGTCGCCGAATTGCCGGATCTCGACGCCTTCGGGGAGCCGCTGCGCCGCCGGGAGCTTCAGAACCTCGGCGACGGCATTGCCGAGCGGCGTATCGCCGATCAAATCGCCTCCGATCAGAACGCGGCGCTGGCGATCATACCGGTCGATCGAGGTCGGCCCCTGACTCATCTCAAAGGTGGCGACAGCGGAAAGCGGAACCGGTGTCCCCTGGCCGGCGACGCCTGTCGGCACCTTCAGCGCTTCGAGAATCGCCTTGTCGCCGCGCGCGCGCTCGTCGAGCTGGACGCGGATCGGGATCTGCCGGTCACCAATGTCGAACTTGGCAAGATTGGCGCCGACGTCGCCGATCGTCGCGATGCGCACGGCTTCCGAGATCGCATCGGTCGACACGCCGAGCTCGGCTGCGATGTCCGATCTCGGGGTCACGATGAGTTCCGGGCGGTCAAGCTCAGCGGTCGACACCACATTGTTGAGCAACAGGCGTCCGCTCTTCGATGCAACCCGCTTCGCCTGGCTTGTCAGCTCGGCCGCCACCTTGTTGACGGCTGCGCCGTCGCGTCCGGCAACCACGATCTGGAATTGCCGCTGACCATTGTCCTGCAGGAACCAGAAGCGGATGTCGGGAACAGCCGAAAGCTCACGGCTGATCGCCTCCTTGATCGCAGCCTGCTTCACCGTCCGCTTGCTCTTGTCGACCATGTTGATGACGAGCGTGGCCTTGCGCGGCTCCGAGCCCGATCCGAGCAGCGTGCCGCCGTTGACGAACACGCTCGTCACTTCCGGCCGTTTGCGGATGCTCGCCGTGAGCGTGTCCGTGACCGCGCGCGTGTCCGCCACACGCGAGCCGGGCGGAAGCTCTACGCCGAGCAGCATCCGGCCCGAATCCTCCGGCGGAAGGAAACCCGAGGGCAGCAGGAAAAACGATCCGATGGAGCCGGCGAACAGCATGAGGCCGATCACCAACGCCGTGTAGTGGCGCCGCGCCGACCAGGACACGACGCGGACGTAGAGGGCCAGAAGCCGTCCGACCTTCTCCTGCTGGTGTGTCTCGCGCATGAAGTAGGCGGCCAGCATCGGGGTGATCAGCCGCGCGACCAGGAGCGAGAAGAGCACCG
>CAYWBX010000565.1:0-2939 GCA_964456015.1 uncultured Hyphomicrobiaceae bacterium
CTGCACGGTCACGTCCAGCGCCGTCGTCGGCTCGTCGGCGATGAGCAACGCCGGCCGGCAGACCAGCGCCATGGCGATCATGGCGCGCTGGCGCAAGCCGCCCGACAGCTCGAAGGGGTAGCTCTTGTAGCCGCGCTCGGGGTCGGGGTAGCGGACCAGCCGCAGCATATCGACCACCTGCTTCTTGGCGGCGCTGCCGGTCAGCTCAGTGTGCAGCTCGAGAGCTTCCTGGATCTGGTCGCCGACCTTGTGCAGCGGCGACAGCGACGTCATCGGCTCCTGGAAGATGATGGAGATGCGCCCGCCGCGGATAGAGCGGTAGCGCTTGGAGCGCGGATCGATCTTCGTCAGATCCTCGATCTGGGCGGAGGAAGGATCGCGGAAAAGGATTTCGCCCGACTCGATCACCGCGTTCCTCGGCAAGAGGCCCATGATCGCCTGCGCGGTGACGCTTTTGCCCGAGCCCGACTCGCCCACGACGGCCACGGACGACCCGGGCTTGATTCTGAACGAAATGTCCTTCAGCGCATCGATCGATCCCCCCGGCGTGGCAAAGGAGATCTTGAGGCCCTTCACCTCGATCAGGTTTCCGCTGGTCTGAACCGGCTTCAAGCTCCCTCCCCCGGGTTTGCTTCCCCCATGGCGAGCACGCTCGCCACTTTGATCCATCTTACTGCGCGATGCGCGCGGGTTACATCAAAGAGTGTATCGAGAAACGCCCAGGTTTCCTCATCATGAACGAGGTGATGCGTCAGCAGGCCGGTCGGCAAGTCCTCGCCCCTCCGTTTACTGCGACGGTGCATCAGGTCCGTCAACAGACCATCTGCGATGTTCCTTGTACCCGCGAACCCTCTTGTAGACCTCCAGGCGGTCACGTCGGCGTGACAATTGAGGCACAGCAGTCGGCTGATGTTGTGCGCCGCGCCAAAGCCGGATAGCGCCATGAAGCCACTCTCGGCGAGCAGTGACGGCAGGTCCGGCGCGCATCTGTTCCACGGCGGCACGAAGACCGGTGCTCGGCCATGAAACTCCCTCAAGCCTTGCCTGCCGCGGTCGATCTCCTGACGCACCTCCTCGATCGACCTCGTGGCCGGATATTCGGACTTCTTCTGCCCCGGCGCTGCGTGATTGGTATGCGCATAACCATGCTGAAGAACTGTGACGGTCGCCGCGCGCGCGAGGCGGTCTTGTAGGGCCGGGGTAGCGCGCGCCGGGATGACGGCGACGGCCACGGGCACCGCGTGTCGCTCCGACAGCTCAAGCAACCGGTCCAGCGCCGGGGTCGCATCTGCGGCATCGTCGTCGCGCCACCAGAGCGTTGCCGTGCGGCCCTCCCTCTCCCAGGCGTCGAGCTCGGCGAGCAATCTCTCGAGCCCCCTCTTCATGAGGCGCGCCTCCCTCGGCCGTATTCGACGGCGGCGAGAATGAGCTCCGCCGACCGGCGAGCGCCATCGACTTCGATGCGAATGGCGGACTCGCGGCGCATCCGCAGGGCCTCGGTGGCGGCGTGTGCCAGCGTTACCGGCGACAGTTCCGCCTCGTCGAGCTCGGTGAGAAGCCCGCGCCGCGCGAACTCGTGCGCCCGCAGCGCCTGCTCGCTCTCCTCCGCGCCCGCGAACGGCACGACGAGCGCCGGGCATCCTGCCAGGAGGACATCCATGACGGTATTGTAGCCGGCCTGGGATACCGACAGCGCACAGCGTTTCAGGAGAGAGCAAAAATCTGGCCGCGCGCGCTCGCCGACGCAATTGCCGCCGCTCGAGGCTTGGAGGCGCGCGAAATCGGCCGCGGGCATATTGGCGCCGGCAAGCAGGCGCCACGTCCGCGGCGCGAGAGCGCCGGCTCGCGCCGCCTCGGAGGCGGCGGTCAGGAGCGGCGCGCCGACCGCACCGCCGCCGGTCGAGACGATGACTTCGCCTTCGCCCTCGCGTCCGGGGGCGGGCACGTGCGCGCCGTCCTCGACAATGTAGCCGGTATAGGCGATGAGGTCGGCGATCGCTTCCGTCGCGGGAAATGTCCGTTCGAATGCCAGCACCTTCGGGTCGCCGTGCACGAGGATGCGGTCGAAGGAGGCGCGCGCGATGGCGGCGGTCTTGCGCGACTTGGCGATGTCCTTCTTGTCGACGAGCACGTCCCTGACCGAGCAGATCACGGGCTTCTTAGCCGCCCGCATTGGCCCGATCAGCGGCGCAAGCTCGGCGGCGAATTGCCGGCGTCCGAAGGGAAAGTGCTCGACCAGCAAGGCGTCGGGACAGAATTCTCTTTCGGTTTTGAGGAGCGCTTCCCGGCGCCCGCGCCAGACCTCCTCGTTGACGGGCTGGCCTTCGCCCGTCACTAGCATCTTGAACGTCATGTCAAGCGCGCGCACCGGCGTCAGCGCGACGATTTCGGCGCCGCCGAAGTCGATGTGGGCGACAGGCTCGCCGCCGAGCACGACGCGGACCTGCATTCCCGCGCGCGTGCAAGCCCGCGCGATCGCGGCGGCACGCTTGACGTGGCCGACGCCGAGGAGATGCTGAACGTAGATGAGAAGGCGGGTGGGCATCATCGGACCAGCACCTCGATGGCGCCGACGAGGCGCGGTCCCGCCGTCGTGATGTCATGTTGTTCGAGGGCGTGCCTGGCCGCCGCCGCTCCCATCATTCGCCGTCGCGGCGCGTTCTCGAGGAGTGCACGAAGCGCGCCAGCGAGTGCCGCCGCATTCCCTTCCGGGCACAGAAGGCCCGTCACGCCATGCCTGACGATCGACGCGGGGCCGGGCCGGTCCGCGCCGACGACCGGGATGCCGGCCGCCTGGGCCTCGATGAAGACCATGCCGATCGGCTCGCGGATGGCGGGCCAAGCCAGCAGATCTGCGGCGGCATAGGTGTCCGCCAGGGCTTGGCCTTCGAGCGCGCCGAGGAGCCGCGTTCTGTCGTTGATCGCCCCGAGAGCGTTCT
>CAYWBX010000566.1:0-2933 GCA_964456015.1 uncultured Hyphomicrobiaceae bacterium
TCAGGGCTGCGATGAACAGCAAGGAGCCGCCCGCAAGTATCGCGACGCGCGCCAGTCGCGTCAGTGCACTCCACAGTCCCTCCATGGGCACCCCCGATTTGATGTCCGGACAAAAGGCCCGGAACGCTCGCGTCCCGAGCCCCATCTTGTCAAGGCATAGCGCCTCGTTCGAGGTGGTATGGTGAGCGTGCCGAAACAGGCTGCTCAATTTGTCACTGCTGCGAGGCCGTACTTTTGGCCGATCAGCTCCGTCCATTTGGCGGCGCATTGAGCCCCACAGCGCTTGGCCCAGCTTTTCAGGACAACTTCGTTCAGGGCCTTGTCGCGCGCCTTGAAGTCGGCCTCGCTCGGCTGGAAAAGCTTCAGCTTGCCGGGCGGTCCGACCGGGCAGGGTCCGGTGCCCGTCGTGCAGCGGATTCCATCCTCGGTCTCTTCGGCGACGAGCTTCCAGGATCGATCTTCCAGCGCCTTGACCTCGGTCTCGATGAGCTTGCGGGTGTCGGGCGACAGCTTGTTCCAGGTATTCAGGTTGACGGCGAGGAACCCGGCTGTGTAGCCGAGCGGCAGGCGCAGCACCGAGTTGGTGACCTCGGGCCATTTGGCCTTGTAGGCGGGCATCGTGCCGGTGATGCCGCAGTCGACGACGCCCTTCTCAAGCGCCGGCACCACCTCCGCGAACATGATGGTGACACCGATGCCGCCGAGCGCATTGATGAGCTCTGACTGCGACGTTCCCTGGACACGGACCTTTTTTCCCTTCAGGTCCGCGACGGACTTGATCTCGCCGCGGCAATAGATGTTCTGCTCTGGCCAGGTATGCGTGCCGAGAATCTGCGCGCCGTGCTTCTCCTGCATGACTTTCTGCATCTCGGGCATCCAGAGCCGGGCGATCTCGCGCGACATTTCAAAACTGCGTGCGACGCCGGCGATGTCGGTCGCCTCGATCACGGCGCCGCCGTCCTCGACGAAGATCGGAATGGCGAACGCGAAGTCGAAGACGCCCTGCTTGAGGAGCCGCAGCATCTCCGGACCTTTGAGGTTGAGCTCGTTGTAAGCCTTGATGGTCGCGGTCAGGTTGCCGCCGGAGGCTTTCGGCAGGATTTCGGTGAAGAACGGCTTCTCGAGCGCGTTCCAGTTGGTGAGAAAGTTGAACGTGCCGACAACATTGAAGTGCTTCTTGTCGATCTGTTGGGCGCTGGCCGCGCACGGCCATAGCAGCGAAAGCGTGAGCGCGCCCCCGGCGAACCAGTTCATCGGATCCTCCCTTGCTGCGTGATGACGGATCGTCATTTTGTTTTTGGAAAAGCATACGCAAAATCCAACAAATGGTGCAGGGTCCACATCGGTGTTCGGCCTCGAGATGGTCAGGGCCCAAAAAAGCGAAGCGGCCCAGCACCTTGCGGGCGCTGGGCCGAACGAGTTCGCGAAAGCCGTTCGAGTCGGCGTATCAATCGGCCTTGGCGACCAGCCCGTACTTCTTGCCGATCATCTCGGTCCACTTTGCCGCGCACTCGGGGCCACAGCGCTTTGCCCAAGACTTGAGGACGTATTCGTTGAGCGCCTTGTCACGCGCCTTGAAGTCCGCCTCGGTCGGCTTGACCAGTTTCAGCTTGCCGGGAGGGCCGGCAGGGCAGGGACCGGTGCCGGTTGTGCAGAACACGCCGTCCTCGGTCTCCGCCATGGTGGACTTCCACGACCGCTCCTCGAGATCCGCTACTTGCGCCTGAATGAGCTTCTGCGTGTCGGGTGAGAGCTTGTTCCAGGTGTTCAGGTTGACGACCAGGAAGCCGACCGTGAAGCCGACGGGAAGACGGAACAACGTGTTCGTCACCTCGGGCCACTTGGCCTTGTAAGCGGGCATCGTGCCAGTAATGCCGCAATCGACGACGCCCTTTTCGAGCGCCGGGACGACCTCGCCGAAGGCGATGGTCACGCCGGTGGCGCCAAACGCCGTCACCAGGTCAGACTGGGAGGTGCCTTGCACGCGGATCTTCTTGCCCTTGAAGTCCTCGACGCTCTTGATGTCGCCGCGGCAGTAGAAGTCCTGTTCGGGCCAAGTATGCGTGCCGAGGATCAGGGCGCCGTGCTTTTCGCGCATCACCTTTTGCATCTCGGGCAGCCAGATCTTCGAGATCTCCCGGTTCATCTCGAACGAGCGAGCGACGCCGGCAATGTCCACGGCTTCGATGATCGCACCGCCGTCCTCGACGTAAATCGGCAGGGCGAACGCCATGTCAAACACGCCTTGCTTCAAGAGGCGCAGCAGTTCGGTGCCCTTCAGGTTCAGCTCGTTGAGAGCCTTGATGTTGCCCTTCAGGTTGCCGTTCGACGCCTTGGGCAGCACCTCGGTGAAGAACGGCTTCTCGAGCGCGTTGAAGTTGGTGAGGAAGTTCCACGTGCCAACGACGTTAAACTCCTTCTTGTCGATGTTCTGCGCCGACGCGGCACCGGCGGCAAAGACAGAACTCGCCACGACGGTGGCGGCTAGTAAGCGACGCATCAAGGTCGTCCTCCCTTTGAGGTCCTGAACACTGGGCCCCTTGGTCCCAGCTGTACAGAACCGCAAAAGGTCAGGGACTGCAAGCCTCGACGCCGTCTGCGCGCGATGGGTATGACGGCCTTGCGGTTCCCCGGCGATCCAAAAGCCATGATCGGCGGGTTGTCAAAGTTCTCGAACCGCCTACTGATAGGTGACCAAGTCCCGTGCCGGCGGGACATGTCTCGCAGGGCTGCGGCGAGCGGCCTGCAGGGATCCGGCAGTCGCGGCGGGAGGGGACATGGGCGATCCGCCCGGCGGCGATGCGAGTGCAGAAGCGATCCATCGGGACGCCCGGCGCCGGAACCGGCGGGCCATCTCCGCAATGGTGCTGGCCTCGGTTCTCTACGGCATCAGCGACGCGGCCATGAAGGTCGTCGCCGGCAGCATCCCCGCC
>CAYWBX010000567.1:0-2924 GCA_964456015.1 uncultured Hyphomicrobiaceae bacterium
GAGCTCGAGCGATAGCTTTAGCGCTGTCCAGTCCATCAGCCGTCACGCCTCCGTTCTCACCGGAGGATCCCTTCAAGGCGCCTCCCCCGGCAGTACGAAGCCATACCTTCGGAAGATGGCGCGCACTTCCGGAGACTTGGCGAACGCGTAGAACGCTTCGGCCGTTGCCCCCGCCGACTTCGTCAAAACCATTGCCTGGCGCAGGGGCTGGTGCCAGTCGGCCGGAATGAGCTCAAAGCTGCCAAGCGCCGCAACTTGCGGTGCGAGCGCCAAAGAGTAGGCGATGATCCCGCCCTGCGTATTGCCTGACGTGGCGAATTGTGCGGTCTGCGACACGTTCTCGCCATAGACGAGTCGCGGTCTGATCGCCTCCCAGAGGCCAGCGTGCCGGAGCGCCTCCTCGGCGCGTGCGCCGTATGGAGCATGTTCCGGGTTGGCGATGGCGAACTTCTTGAGCCGTCCATCCGTCAGGGCTGTCCTGAGGTCGGCAAGGCGGCCGTCCGCTTTCAAGGGCGAGCCTTTTGGCACCATCAGAACGATGCGACCAATGGCGTAGAGGTCGCCTGCATTGCGGGTGAACCCATCTCTCGCCAGGTCCTTAACGAAGTCTTCGTTGGCCGAAAAGAACACCTCAAACGGCGCGCCCTGGCGGATCTGGCGTGCGAAATTCCCCGAGGAGCCGAAGGTGAGTTTCACCGACCGACCCGTGGACATCTTGAATGCGTCGGCCACTTCCACGAGCGCGAACTGCAAGTCCGCCGCGGCGGCAACAACCGGTTCTGGCACCTGGCTCTGCGCGCGCGCCGTCAAGGCTGCGATCAAGGCAAGCGCCGTCGTCAGTCCGGCGAGGCGATGCAAGCCTGTCACGGGCCATCTCCATTTATAGCCAATTGGCTATATCGTGTCCGTGCCGCGACCCGTTTTGTCAATCGATATATCGAGCTAGCTAGGACGAAGGAAGTCTGCGCCGCAGCCGCCTGAGAGTTGGCATGATCGCCCGTTCTGCAAGAGCTTCCATCTCGCGGAAGGCATCGAGAACATCCTCTCCGAGCGGCGTCAGGCGTGCGCCGCCTCCAGCCCGGCCGCCCTTCACGGTTTCGACCATCGGTGTGCCGAAATGGCCGTTGAGCGTCTCGACCAGATACCAGGCTCGCTTGTAACTCATGCCCATGCGGCGTCCCGCGGCCGCAATCGAGCCGGTTTCCCTGATACCCTGCAAGAGATCGGCCTTGCCGGGTCCTATGGGGACGTCCGGGCTGACCGTCACGCGCAAGCGTATATCCCGTGATCTGGTGTTCATTGCTCGGTCTTTCCAGAAAACGGACGCGGCGAATGGAAGGCCGGGCTCGGACGCGCGCCGACGCCGGTCGGTCGGCAGCGGCCAGTGCCGACACGCCTCGGCCGGACTGGTCGGGCAAGCGAACCGGCGCCGGACACGGCACCGAAGTCGGCGTCGCGCGGGGCCCGAAACGTCGCGGCCGGCCGGTCCCTCCAGGCCGCAAGGGGCCGCCGGAGAGGGAAGCGCCGTGCGCGCCCGCGGTATGACCCGCCATGCCGCGCGCGCTCAGACCGCAGGACTCTGCGCATTTTCGCGACGTGCCGTGCGTGTCATGAGCGCAATTCTTTTCATTTTATCGACCTCGGCAGCTTGCAAAGCGAGAGTCAAGACCTGGTGCGCGAGTTTGGCAAGCACGCGAAGTATGAGCTTTTTCGTCCTCGCCGGTCACAATTGCCGGCGCATCGGGCACGGGGCGCGAGCAAAGACGTCCGAAGCTTTCATGTGGGAAGGCGGACCGGCGAGGCATCGTCGGTGCAGGGACCGCCGTCTCGCGAACGTCCCGGCAAGCCGGGAAGGACGCGTCGCCCGCCCCCCGATCTTGCCTGCGCGCGTCAGGTCACATGCCGCGCAGGAAAGCAATCCGTGGCGAAGCGTCGGGGACGCCTCAGGTGGTGATCGCAGCGCGGAGGAAAAATGTACTTGGCAAGGAGCTGGTGCTTATCCTCAGTGATCGAGGCCTCCTTCGGCGCCGTCGTCATGCGCACGTCGCGCAGGAGACCCTTGGGCAGACTGACTGCAAGACGAGCCGGGAGCGCACCATGCAGACCAACCCGTCACTGCGCGAGCATGTGCGCGCCATCCCGACCGGCGTGTGGGTTCTGGGCTTCGTGTCGATGCTGATGGATATCTCGTCGGAGATGATCCACGCTCTTCTCCCGATCTACATGGTCACTGTGCTCGGCACCTCGACGCTCGCCGTCGGCCTCATCGAGGGGATTGCGGAGGCGACGGCCGCGATCACGAAGATCTTCTCGGGCGCGCTGTCCGACTGGCTCGGCAAGAGGAAAGGCCTCGCCGCGCTCGGCTACGGCCTGGCCGCCTTCACGAAGCCGGTCTTTCCGCTGGCCCCAAGTCTCTCCTGGCTGATCGCCGCGCGCTTCATCGACAGGGTGGGCAAGGGCATACGCGGCGCACCGCGCGATGCGCTCGTCGCCGATCTTTCACCTCCGGAGGTCCGAGGCGCCAGTTTCGGGCTCAGGCAATCCCTTGACACCATCGGCGCATTCCTGGGCCCGCTGCTCGCGATCCTGCTGATGTTCTGGACGGCGAACAACTTTCAGGCGGAGTTCTGGCTTGCTGTCATTCCGGCAATCTTCGCGTTCGGTCTCATCACCCTTGCCGTCGAGGAACCCGGGCGGCCTGCCGGGCGCCGACAGGTCAAGTCGCCACTGAGCCGCGCCGAGCTCAGGCGGCTAGGTGCGGATTACTGGTGGGTCGTGGTGATCGCGAGCGTCTTCACGCTGGCCCGCTTCAGCGAAGCGTTCCTGATCCTGCGGTCGCAATCGGTTGGCCTGCCGATCGCGCTCGTTCCCGCCGTCATGGTGCTGATGAATATCGTCTACGCGCTCTCTGCGTATCCCGCCGG
>CAYWBX010000568.1:0-2924 GCA_964456015.1 uncultured Hyphomicrobiaceae bacterium
TTTGGCGCCCGGCGACAACGTCAGCATTGTCGGCGAGAGCGGGGCTGGAAAATCCACGTTCGCAGCAATCTTGGCGACCCGCGACTGGCGCCGCATTTGCGACGATCTTCTTCCGGTCCGCCCGGACGCCGACCGCTGGATTGTACCGGCGCTGCCCTCGAGACTCGAATTGGCTGGCGTCTACTTCCTCGAGCGAGCCCCGTCGACCGCCCGCTTAGAGGTTGTGCCGCTCGCCCCGCGCGACGCTCTGCTCCTGCTGCTCAGGCACGGCTTCGGCGAGTTGCCGGACAGCGGCGTTTGGCGGCGGCAGTTCGAAGCCTATGCGGGCATCGGCCGCACCGTCCCATGCTACCGGCTGCTCGTGCCGCACGATCTGGCGCGCCTGCCGCAGGCGGCGCGAGCCTGGTCGCAATACGTCGGCTCCGGGCGCATCCGATGACGGCCTTCGGCGCGATCGTGGACTGGACTGCGAAGCCGGTCAGCCGCCACGAAATCGGCGCGATGACCGCGTGCGTCCCGCATCGGGGCGCACGCACGTTTGGCCCTCTCATGCTCACTGGGCCGCGAGCCTGCGTCGCCATTGGTCTACGGTGCGATGCGCAGGACACGCGCGAGGGCGCAGCATGTTGGGGACAGGATGACGCTCGCCGCTGCGCAGTGGTTGCCGATGCGGTGATCTACAATCGCGCACACTTGGCGCGCACCCTCGGTTTGGCCGCGGATGCGACGACCTCTGATGTCCTCCTCGCAGGGTATGCGAAATGGCGGGAAGGACTGTTCGATAGGCTCGATGGCGATTTCGCCATCGTGATCTGGGACGGAGAAAGAAACACCGTCATCGCCGGTCGCGATCCCTTCGGCGTCCGCACGCTGTACTTTTGCGTGAGCGGCAGGCGCTTCTTTGTAGCGTCCGAAGTCAAGCAGATCATCCTCGCAGGCGCTGCCGAGGCGGAGCCCGACCCGGTGAGGCTCGCCGAGTTTCTGATCGATCGGGGCAACGATCTCGAGCGCAGCTTCTTCCGCAATGTCTTGCGCGTCAAACCCGGCCACACGCTGATTGTCCATCCGCAAGCGTCGCGGCAGAAACGCTATTGGGAGCCGCCCCTCTGTCCGACAGCCAATTGCGGCACAACGCGAGCCGAGCTGTTTCGAGCCTTGTTGAAGTCCGCCGTGGCCAAGCGCATGGCGAACGCCGGACCAGTCTTAATGGAACTCAGCGGCGGCCACGATTCGAGTTCGATCGCGGCGCTAGCCTGTGAGCTTGCAGGCCAAGAGCCAGGCTCGCAGCAGGTTGCAGCCGTCTCATACACATTTGGGAACTTGCCTACGGACGAGACCGCGTACATCCGCGAATTCCTGCGGGAGCGTCGGCTGGACTGGACTCCCATCCCCTGCAAGACAACGGGCTACGAAACCTTGTGGCCGACGGCGATGTGGCGAACCGACAGTCCGTACGCCGATCTCGTTCGACCGATGCGCGCCCAACTCGAAGCAGTTGCTCAGGCTCTCGGCGCACGTGTCGTGCTTTCTGGCTTTGGCGGCGACGAGGTTCTCTACGACGACGACGCATTGGCGGACCTCGTCTCGAGCGGCCATTGGGTGGCGCTTCTTCGAGAGCGACCCGATTGGCTCGCTATTCTGAGGAGCATTGCTCCGGCTTCGCTGAAAGCGCTCATTCGCAAGCTAAAACCTAGACCACCAAGCCAAGCCCCCGTCTGGGCAGGTGCAGACGTTGCCGAGCTCTTGCCAGAACCGATGCCGCTACCGCCAGGACTCTCTCACCTGCAGGCTGGCTTGTGGCGATGGCTTGTACTCCACAATCGCGTGTCCTGGGCGACGGGTTGGTACGCTTCCAGCGCGCTTCGCACCGACCTCGAACCGCGGTTTCCGTTTCTGGACCGGGATCTGTTCGCATTTTTGTTCAATGTCCCTTTGCACGAACGGCTGCCGAAGCGACGGAGCAAACGCCTTGTGAGGGACGGAATGCGCGGGCTGTTGCCACCGGTCATCCTCGAGCGCAGCGAAAAGGCAGACTTTTCGAGTTATCTCACGCTGGTCATGAAGGAAGCCTGGCCCTCGCTGCGCGAGCGTGTTTTCGACAGGGACAGCAGATCGGATATCGCCGACATGCTGCTTGATAGGAGCCGCACGGAGGCTCTGCTGCGCCGCTGGGAGACCGATCCGAACCCGACCTGGTTCGACAGCACCTATCCAGTCTGGCGAATTGTATGTACGAAACTCTGGCTCTCCTCGCTCTGCCGCTATTTCGAGGAGCGTGCGCGAATAGCTGCCGGAAAAGCAGAATGCTGATCGCCGCCTTCAAGTTCTGCGATCGCGCTGTGCATTTGGTCGGACAGGGAGCGAGCGCCCTTCACCAGGGCCTCTGGCTCGGGCTCCTCTCCGATGCCGACCTCGATCGTCTGACCGAGGATTTCTATGATGGCGTGGCGAGATACGTCGATCCTGACTTCATTTCGAGCGGACTGAGACCCTGGGAGGAGCGCGTCATCCACACCCACTTCGCGCCGGGATCTCGGGTGCTCGTAGCAGCGGCGGGCGGCGGCCGCGAAGTCATTGCGTTGCGCACGACCGGCTATGCGACCGACGGATTCGACTGCAACAGAAGCTATGTCGAAGCCGGCAACCGAATGCTCCGTGACAAGTGCCTCGACGCCCGTCTGATTTGGGCGCCGCCAGGCCGCGTGCCCACCACTCTTGGCGTCTATGACGGCGCGATCATCGGTTGGGGTGGCTACATGCACATTCGGGGGCGGCGCGCCCGGCTCCGCTTGCTTGGCGAACTCGGCCATCATCTCGCGCCTGGCTCGCCGCTCCTCGTTTCGGTCTTTTACTGTGACCGCCGCAGTCGGGCCCATGTCTGGTCGGCGCGCATTGCTAACGTGCTGCGCAAGGTCTTCAGCCGT
>CAYWBX010000569.1:0-2921 GCA_964456015.1 uncultured Hyphomicrobiaceae bacterium
ACGCCGTCCGATTGCATGATGTTGTCAATATAGGCCAATTCCCGTGCCGCCGGAAGGCGGCGGCGGCCCGCGCGTTGCGAGGCGGTCGGGGGCCACGCCCGCCTTCGTCAGGCTATGGCGCAGGGCTCGTCCTGGCCGTGCGCTGCGGCCCCGAACGTGGCGGCAAGTTGACGGGCGTAGAGCGCAGGGAAATAGACCCCGTGCAGGATCTCCTGGCCGGATTCGGGGCGGCGGAGGACCTCCGCTCCCAAGTGCGGCCAGCCAAGGTTCGGCATGTGATCGGCGAGCCGCTCGGGCTCGAGCATCCGGTCCGAGCCCATGAGGACGTGACGCTTGAGCGCGGCCTCCAAGGCCGGAAAGTCGATGGTGGCGGGCACCTTCCCGGGAAGTCCGACCGGAATTGGCCCGGTGGCGGTCAGGTTCTCGAAGTAGCCCGCAAGGAATGCCGACAGGATCAGGATGCGATCGACTTTGACCGCGAGACCCGGCGATTGCAACGCCACGCCCAGAGCCTCCTCGCGCTCGGCTTCCTGGCAGAACAGATTGAGATCGCGGACCCGGCAGACAAGATCATGCAGCAGGAACTGGGGCGTCGGATTGAGCTGATCGAGACGCTCGGGCGAGACCGAGGTGAACATCGCATGGAGCAGCTCACCATCGGCGATGGCGGTGAAGTGCTCCGCAAATCCGCGGATTGGGATCGGCGCCGCTTCGGCGTCCATGATGCCGGCGAACCCCTTCATGGCGACCGTGCCCCCCGTTCGCATGGCGTCAGCGATGGCCACCGTGTCGGCGAGGATGCGCAGCATGGTGTCGCGAAGCGCCGCATGACGGTCGCTGGCGGAGGCCGTCGCGAGCTCGGGCAGGTGGGGCGTCGCGGCTGAATCGGGGTCGGCCCAAGTCATGAGGGCGTCGCGTTTGGGAAAGGGCATCGGGCAGTGGCCGGTCACTTGCAGCTGAGCCGTCCCGGCCTCGATGCGGCCGAGGGGTTGAGGATCGAACCTTAGGCCCAGGCCCTTAAGCGTCGCTTAATTTGACCGATGGCCGACTGTTCGCTGCAGTGATTGCGGTTTGACGACGGCCCGGGGCCTCAAGACCACTGCGGGGCATGCGTGCCGAGCGGCACCGACGGCAGCTCCCAGTACGGCGGGGTGTCGGAGAGGCGGCCGGCATGACGCACGGCCGTCATCGGTCCGAAACCGGACGGAGCGGTCTCGAGCAGGTCGGCGATGTCGGCGGCGGTCGGAATCGGGACCGACAGCGCCGCCCCGCCGAGCCGGCCGAGCCGCCAGAACCAGTGCCCGGTCTGGGCCAGCGAGACGCGTACGAGCCAAGAGCCGCCCTCCTCGCGCTGGCGCTTCAGGGCGATCATCGCGCCCGCCGCCATCAGATAGCCGGAGCCGTGATCGAGGGCCTGCGCCGGCAGCTCTCTCGGGCCTTCGGCGATGCCGAAGGCGGCAGCCTCGGCATGATTGAGACCGTTGGCGTTCTGCACCAGGCTGTCGAAGCCGCGGCGGCCGCTCCAGGGCCCTTCGTGGCCCCACGCGCTCAAGGAAACGCAGACGATTCCCGGCGACAGGGCAGCGACGTCCTCCGCCGAGAAGCCTTTGGCGGCGATCGCCCCCGGCCGGTAGCCCTGAACGAAAATGTCGGCATCACGCACGAGGCGGCGCAGCGTCTCGCGGCCGGACGGCTCGGTGAGGTCGATGTGGGTGGCGCGCTTGCCGCGGCCGGTGTCCATGACCAGAAGCGGCGAGAACGGCAGCTTCGGGCTCGATACCTGCAGAACGTCCGCGCCGTGGGCGGCCAACGTGCGCCCGCAGACCGGTCCGGCGATGATGCGCGTGAGATCGAGGACGCGAATGCCTGCGAGCGGGCGGTCTCGGGCGACGAGGGCTCGCGGCGGCGCCTCGGCGATCTTGATCACCTCGAAGAGCGGCAGGCGGGCGATCGCCTGGCCCTGGCCGTGGGCGGCCCATTCCTCGGGCGAACGCATCATGGTGGCGACGAGCCCGCGCTCGGCGGCCGTGGTTTCCAGCTCTTCGCCCCGCCAGGCGAGGACCGCCTTGCGCACACTTTCGCGGTCATACTCGGCTCCGAGCATGGCGAGCATGCCGGAGCGGTGATGCGGAAGGTTGGTGTGCAGCCGGACGAAACGTCCGTCGCCGGTCTTGTAGACGCCCGCCACCTTGTCCCAGGCGCGCGGGTCGACCCCCGGCACCTGCATGTAGTGTTCGCTGCGGAACTCGGCACACGCGTGCCGCAAATCCACCGCCACGGTCTGTCGGCGGCCGGTCGACTGCCGCCAGACCTCGGCTGCGGCGAGCGCACTGGCCGCGATCGTCGCCTGCGCCATGGTGGCGACAGCGAACGAGGAGGGCAGGCCCGGACCTTCGCCGCTGAATGCGACCGATGCGAGCGCGGCCGGATCTCCGCCGCCGATGGACCAGATTTCAGCCAAGGCTGCGTGCGGGGTCATGACTCGACTCTTGGTGCGGGCGAGGGACCGGGCGGCGGCCCGGCGGACCGCGCTCAGCTGCCGGCGCGGACCGGGCGGCGAAGGAACGCAGGAATATGCTCTCCGAGGCCGACGGGCGTGCGGCCGCGGTCGCCGCCGCGATCGGTCCGGCGCGGTCCGCGGCGATCTTCGGACGCCTCGCGAGCGTGGATCTCGGAGCGTCGGTCGGGCGGCGCCTCCGGCCGCGGCTCGCTGTCGCGACGCCCGCCGGCACGTCCGCCGTTTCCTGGTTCGCCGGCGCGCCTTGAGGGTAAGTGGCTCGGCCGCCGCCGCTCCTCGCGAAGACGCTCGCCTTCGCCGTTCTCGCGGTACCGGGACCCGGGCTGCTCGCGTCTGCGCGGGGCGGCCTCGGACGCGTGCTGCGGAAAGTCCGGCTGGTCGATCTCGGAGGGCGCCGGGCGGC
>CAYWBX010000570.1:0-2914 GCA_964456015.1 uncultured Hyphomicrobiaceae bacterium
GCTCCTGATGATCCCGCGCTTCGCAGCTCTGGTGGTTGATCAAGTGCCGTAAGCAAGTCTGAAGTCCCCCGTTCAAAGCGGAGGTGCTGAGCACGCGGTGCGGGCTGAGCAAGGTGGCTTTCAGATATCTGCCATTCCGCTCCAGCCTGAAGTCGTCGCTGTCGTCAATGGTCTCCCATAAGGAGCCGCTGATGCTTGGGGCGCGCGGGTCCTGGGCGGCCGTTTCTGTCTCGCATGGCGTGCGTTCCATACCGACCAAAATAGCGGATAGACTGCTCGGGCAATGCTGGTGTGCTGTGCGCCGCCGTCCATAGGCAGGCACACACGCTTCGTGAACACCGTCGCATCCTTGTTTTCGCGAGGAAGAGCATTCAACTTGCTGGCACGTCTGCATCTCGGCTTGCACAGTCCTTATGCAAATCAGTTGCATCTGATATTGACGCAAGAGCCAAGATTAGGGTATACTTCCTTCGAAGCTGCGACTGACTTGCAGCGTGATTTGAACACACAGATGCGACGCAGTCGCAACAAGCCATGAATCCGAAGCAAAGCAACCGGTGGTCGCTGGTGGATGAATTGAATTCGAAGGGGGTCCGCTTAACCGCCCAGCGGCGGGTGTTGATCGAGATCATGCAAGAAACGGAAGACCACCTGGATGCCTCCTCACTGCTTTCGTTGGCCCGCAGGCGAGAACCCGGCATCAATCGCGCGACAGTCTATCGAACCATCGAAGTGCTGAAGCGTTTCGGCCTTGTCGATGAACTTGACCTCATGCACTTGAATGGCGAAAAGCACTACTACGAGGTGAAGACTCAAAAGGACCACATCCACTTGGCCTGCCTTGGGTGCGGCCGGATTGGGGAATTCATCAGCCCATTGTTTGAACAGCTTAAGAGAGAAATAGCCGACGGGACGGGATTTGAGATCCGAGTGATCAGGATGGAGGTCGGGGGGCAGTGTTCGGACTGCCGCCGCGGGATTAGACGACGGGAGGTTATGGTGCAGCCAGACGCTGCACATGCAGATCTGTAGGAGGCGAGCGGTATTGAAGCAGGCCCCTGCGGTTGTCTTTTGGCGAAGCACCGCAGGGACCTGGGGATCGACAACCCGGAGGGCTGGCGACCACTCCCATCTTATCGGGATTTGCCAGCCAGGGATAGACAGGAGGATCAACCTTGACAGGCACATTTTCACCCGCCCTCGCGGCGGTTCTATTTCTGTTCTCATACGCCGGGTCGGCGTTCGGTCAGACCGGCGCCGCCGCTGTTTCCAACCGGACACGGAAAACCTGCGTTTCCGTCCGTGATCCGCAAGGCCTGCCTGTCGATGCTGTCGCAGTGTCTTTGGAGCCACAGGCAGCCGCCGCCGTGCAACGTGGCGTGACCGACGCGAACGGACGATGGTGCACGAACGCAGCACCCGGGACATACGTCGTCCGGGCCGTTGGCCGAGGTATGGAAGGGGCATCCCGATCTCTCGCCATTGAGCTTGGGGAGGGGGAGAAGGAAGTGGACTTCCCTCTGGAGCTTTCGTCTCTTGCAAGTCAAGTGCAGGTTACCGCCTCTCGCTTGCCGGAGTCGCTGCTGGAATCTCCACTCCCAGTCCGGCAGATCGACACGCGGCAATTGACGGTGATCGGGGCAAGGCAACTCAATGACGCACTGCAAGAGATGCCCGAGGTCATCACCTTCGCTGGCGGGAGCCACTCCGGCGGCGGCAGCGCCAATGTCCAAGGCTTCTCTTCGCGCGATGTTGAGATTCTGATCGACGGCCAGCCGCTGACCGGACGGGTGAGCGGCTATGTGGATCTGAACCAGTTCGATGCCTCCATCATTGACGCCGTCGAGGTGAAGACCGGCGCCAGCGCCATGACCTATGGTCTGCAGGGGATGGGCGGCGCGATCAACCTGGTCACGAAACGCGCCGCCGCCGGCACGCATGGTTCTTTCGAAGCGGGATATGGCAGGTTCAATACCGGCCTTTTGCGAACCGATGGCGGCTACGCCCGCGGCGGCTTTGCCATCTACGGCGCGGCCACATTGCAGCGTGGCCTCGGCTACGACCTCGACCTGTCCACTCTCGGCATGACGCAGCCGGCCAACCGCGTCCGCAATCTGTTCGGCAGCCTTTATCTGCCCCACTGGAAGAACTGGAACACCGGTATGACGGCGCTGTTCACGGACCAGAGCTTTTGGGGCGCTGACGGCAGTGAAATCACTGGCGTTTACGATTTTCACCGCCCGAAACGCCGGCTCGCCCTTCTGCCCAGAGCGACCTACACCCTGACGCCCAACAGCGTGCTCAGTTTCCGGGGGCGCAAGATGTATTATCGCGCCAACGAAGATCTCACCTATCGTTGGCCCTACGACCTCCGGATCCAGAAAACCGAGAACGAGGCCAACGGCGGTGACGCGGAGTGGACCATCTCCCGCCCAGGCGGGCTTCGGCTCTCCACAGGACTCTTTTTCAATCGCCTTTCTATGTACGGTAACCGCCTGTCTACGACGGGCAACACCGCCACCACCGATGTCTGGTCGCAGCTCACGACGGCGGAGATTCCGCTGAGCGGCACTTTGCGTTTGTTGGCGGGCTACCGTGCCGACCGCGACAGCGTCTTCGGCAGCCGCTTTTCGCCCCAGGCTGCCCTCTCCTGGCGTCCGCTGCGATGGGTGTCAGTTGCGGGCGGCGTCACACGCGGCATCCGCGCTCCAGATTTTAACGAGATGTACATCTTCCACACCCATGCCGGCGGACGGGTCCGCATCTACGGCGAGCCCACGCTGAAACCGCAGCAGTCGTGGTCGTCGCACGCCAGCGCGTTGTTCCGTTTCGGTGACCGAACCCGCCTGGAAACCCGGTGGTTCTATCACGATATGAGCGACTTGATCCAAACGCAATTCGTGGGCAGAGAGGG
>CAYWBX010000571.1:0-2904 GCA_964456015.1 uncultured Hyphomicrobiaceae bacterium
TGGTGCGTTCGTGGGCTATTCGCTGGTTTACTACTCCGGCAGCTATTGGCTGGCCCTGGTGGCGTCGCCTGTCGTCGTCGGACTGCTCGGTGCCGCTTTTGAACTTGGCATCTTGCGACGGCTTTACCGACGCGAGGCCCACGCGTTCCTCATGGTGACGTTTGGTCTTGCGCTCGTGACAGGTGAGGCGGTGCGCTTGATATGGGGCTCCGACGCCTTGCAGGTGCCGCCGCCCGCGGCTCTTGCAGGCGTCGTCTTCCTGCTTGACGAGCCGTTCCCGGTCTACCGTCTGTTCTTGGCGGGATCGGGAATGGTGGTGGCCGTGCTCATGTGGCAGTTCCTGGAACGCACGCGTCTGGGGTTACTCATCAGGGCAACGTCGCAGAATGCCGAGATGGTCCATGCACTTGGGGTCGATGTGAATCTGGTGCGGTCTGCCGTTTTCGGTATTGGTTGCGGCTTGGCGGCCCTCGGCGGCGTGCTTGCCGCCCCGCTCGTCACGGCATCCCATGGCATGGCGTTCGCAGCGGTCATCGACGCCTTCGTCATCGTCATCATTGGTGGGATGGGTAGCTTCCTCGGCTCGCTGATCGGCGCGTTGCTCGTCGCGTTCGTGCAAGTCTTCGGCAACTACTATTTTCCCGATCTCGCGCATGCCTTCATGTATCTGGTCATGCTGACGGTGCTCGTCATTCGCCCCGGCGGCCTGCTTGGCAAGGAGGCGTGAGCGATGTCGTGGTCGACGATCTCCGGATTTGGGGTTCTCGCGCTTCTCGTGGCGGCGCCATTCGGGCTGCCCGTCTTCGTTATGACCCTGCTGACGGAGCTCGTCATCCTGGGCTTGTTCGCGATGAGTCTCGATCTCATGGTGGGCTATACCCGCCTCGTCTCGTTCGGCCACGCGGCGGCCTACGGGCTAGGCGCCTATGCGGCAGGCAACTTTCTTCTGAAGACAGGATTGCCGCTGCCGTTCGCCGTCCTTCTTGCTGCCCTGCTGACGGGTGTCATCGCGGTCGGCGTCGGATGGGTCTGCACGCTGGCAACGGGCGTTTCCTTCGCCATGCTGACGCTCGCCTTTGCCCAGCTTCTTTACGCAATTGCCTTCAAGTGGACTTCTGTGACCGGCGGTTCGGACGGACTGGCCGGCATACCGCGCAACCCTGGACCTTTCGGCTTTGCCGCTTTGGCGACGAAGACCGGCTTTTACTACTTCGCGCTCACGTGTCTCGTGGCTGCATTCCTCTTGTGCCGCGCGCTGGTCAGATCACCCTTCGGGGCCGTCCTGCGCGGGATTCGCGAGAACGAGGCCAAGACGATGGCGCTGGGCTACAACACGCGGCTCTACAAAATCGCCGTGGTCACGCTTGCGTACACGCTCGGAGGTCTCGCCGGCGCGCTCTACGCCCCGTTTGCAGGGTTTGCCAACACCGAGCTTCTGTTCTGGCTGCTGTCCGGGCAGGTGCTGATCATGGTGATCGTCGGCGGGTCTGGAACGCTTGTCGGTCCGATTCTCGGGGCCGCTTTCTTCATGACGCTTGAGCATCAGCTGTCATCCTATACCGAAGCCTGGGCATTGTTCTTCGGGCTGGTCTTCATCGCCTTTGTCCTCTTCGCACCGGAAGGCATCTGGGGCCTCGTCCGCGGGCGTCTTGCCCGCAATGCTTTGATGACGGGGGACGCGCGGAATGGCTGAGGCAACCCTTGCGAGGCAGACGAGCAGCACAGGGGCCGTCGCACCGTTGATCGAGGTTGATGGGTTGACGAAGCGGTACGGCGCGCTCGTTGCCGTCGATAACGTCTCGATGCGCGTTGCCGAAGGCGAGATCCGCGCCGTGATCGGTCCCAACGGCGCTGGCAAGACCACGTTGTTTCATCTGATCACGGGCATCGTTAAGCCGACAGCCGGCCACGTGCGCTTTGCCGGCGAGGACATCACGGGCGTTCCGGCACATCTCGTCTGTCAGCGCGGCCTTTCCCGCACGTTCCAGCTGACATCGCTGTTTCCCGAGCTGACAGCGCGCGAAAACGCGATGCTCGCGGCCCAAGCGAGACATCGCCGTCGTTGGCAGCCGTTTGGCGGCAGGCAGGTTTTCGCCGAGGCGCGCGCGGCGGGCGATGCCGCCTTGGAGCAGCTCGGGCTGTCCGATGTGGCTGAACGTCCGGCCGGACTCTTGAGCCATGGCGATCAGAGGCTCCTCGAGGTGGCCATGGCCATGGCGCAACGGCCGAAGGTTCTCCTCCTTGACGAACCGACGCAAGGCCTCTCGGTCGAAGAGACAGCCCAGGCGGTGGAGACCCTGGCTCGCTTTCTCACGCAATCGCGCGTGACGGTTCTCCTCGTCGAGCACGATATGGAGGTCGTCTTCCGCCTGGCTCACAAGATCACGGTGCTGCACCGCGGTGCCGTCATCGCCGATGGAACACCGCCGCAGGTCAAGGCGGACGCCCGCGTTCAGGAGGCCTATCTCGGGGGCATGGAGTAATAATGCTCAGCATCAAGCGCCTCAATACGCACTATGGCGCGAGCCACATCCTGCAAGGCGTCGACCTCGAGCTTTCGCATGGCCGGATCGCGGCTGTTCTTGGTCGCAATGGCGTCGGCAAGACAACGACGGTGAAGACGATCATGGGGCTCGTCCTGCCGACGAGCGGCGAAATCCTGCTCGACGGCACTGCCATCACGGGCTGGGCTCCGCACCGGATCGCCCGCAGCGGCGTCGCCTATGTTCCGGAGGGCCGGCTCATCTTTCCGGATCTGACCGTCGTCGAGAACATCAAGGTGGCCGAGCGCACGCCTGCGAAGGATTGGCCGCTTGAAAAGCTGTTCGGGCTATTCCCCTCGCTGGCAGAGCGCCGAGGCAACAAGGGGTCGCAGCTCTCCGGCGGCGAGCAGCAGATGCTGGC
>CAYWBX010000572.1:0-2902 GCA_964456015.1 uncultured Hyphomicrobiaceae bacterium
CGCCTTGGAAGGCCAGATGAGGCCGAGCATATGATCGACGAGGCCCGAGCGCACCATGTACCAGCCGACAGCCCCCTGCAGGGCACCAAGCGCAAACACAACGAGCAGCATGGGCACGAGGCTGCGGGGGATGCGCCGGGCCGCCAGCAAGGCGAGGAATGGCACGAGGAAGACGACCCCGATCGCGCGCGCCAGCATCCGGTGCGCCCATTCCCACCAGAAAATCACCTTGAACGCCTCGAGCGACATGCCCCGGTTGATGAGCTTGTACTGGGGAATCTCACGGTACTTGGCGAGGGCCGCCTGCCACTCGGCTTCGTTGAGCGGCGGAATGACGCCCATGATCGGATTCCATTCCGTGATGGATAGGCCGCTGCCGGTAAGCCGGGTCGCGGCCCCCACGACTGCGGTAAGCGCAATCATTCCTGCCGTCGCCCATAGCCAGCGGCGCACCGGGGCGTGGCGGTCCTCGATCAAGCCTGAGGCCGGATTGGCGCTGACGCGCATGGGGACGCTCCAGGTTGCGTCGGAGAGCCTTCTGAAGCATCGCACCTAGGCCGGACCGCGCGCCGCGTCCATGAGCCAACTGGTAGCACCTTCAAGGCGCAGACGACCCCATGACATTGCCCCGGAAAGCGCCTATCGCTCGTCCATGCAAGCCCCTCGGCATGAGAACTCCCGCGACCCAGGCCGGCATTCCATGGTTCCCACCGTCAGAGTCTTTGCAGGGACGCTCGCGCTCCTCGCCTTCATCGTTCTCTACATCTTCCTGGCCATGCTGCTGGCCGCCGCCGTCCTCCCGACGGCGGGGCCTGCCGGGCAGTTCGCCTACTACGCCGTCGCCGGCCTCGCCTGGGTGCCGCCGGCGGGCTTCATCATCGCCTGGATGTACCGGAAGCAGCCGTAACGCGCGAAGCTACTGCAATGCCTCGGAACCGCGGGCGCGGTGCGGGACCAACCGTCTTGCAGCATCGAGCAGGGCGAAGGGCGCGCCGGTCAGCATTGTCTTGACGTAGCGCGTCTTCTGAAAGTCGCCATTGAGGGACAGGCGCGGCAACGACGTCATCGCCGAGGCGTGGCTCGCCTGAACGAGGCCTTTCCGCGTCGTGACGGCCGTCGAAAGGCCGAGTTCGCGCACGAGTTCGAATTCGCGCGGGCCGGCGCTTGCGCCATCACCGTAAGGAAAGCTGAAATGGCGGCAGGGGCGTCCGAGCTCGGCTTCAAGCCGCCGCACGCTCTCCGCAATCTCGAGCCTGGCCTCTGCCCGCGTCAGGCCGGCGAGCGCGAGATGCCGGCGTGTATGTGCGCCGATGGTGACCAGCGGATCGTTGGCAAGGTCGCGCAGCTCATCCCAGTTCATCACCAGATCGCGGCACAGGTGGGCGGTATCGATATCATGCAGGCGGCAGAGGTCGGAGACGACGCCCCGCGCCTCGATCTCGGGAATGCTTCGCAGCCACCAGTAGATGCGGTCGAAGGCCGCCTCCTTTTGCGGCACCGTGCGCACGTCGAAACGGACCCAGTCACCATTCATCTTGACCTCGATGGTGGACAGAGCCGCGACCGCCTTCTCGAGCTTCAGCCACCACAGGTCCCCGCGCCCGTCGATGAAATCCGTTGCGACGTAGATCGCGAGCGGCAGGCCGTGCCGGCGAAAGACCGGATAGGCATATTCGCGATTGTCGCGATAGCCGTCATCGAGGGTAAAACAGGCGAATGGCCGGTCGAAATCTCCCTCGACGATGCGGCTTGCGGCCTCATCGAGCGACAGCACATCGAAGCCGCGCGCCAGGACGAGTCCGATGACGCCGTCCAGAAACTGCGGCGTCACGGACAGGATTCGGTTCGGCTGGAAGGCGTCGGGCCGCTCGGGCAGCACGTGGTGCAAGGTGAAGATCACCCCGACGCCGCCCGTCATCGACGAAAGCAAGGTGTCGGCGCCTGAGAAATGGAGTGCCGAGAGCGCGGCTTTCACGAATCCCTTTGTACGGCGGCTCATTGCTGGTTGCATCCTGTGACACGTGCTTGCGTCATTATGGCACCCGCGGCGCCGCCTGCGACGGCTGTGACGGCTCACTCGCAAGACCTGTGCACAACTTGCTTGCTCCAAATCCCGGAGTGGGTGGCCGCGCGCTCGCCGGTCGCACAGGCTGCGGGCACTCGGGGCGCCGGCGGCGTCCGACACTGGGACACGCGAGGCGCGCGGAAAGAGACCGGCTCGATCCCGACGTTCCCGGCCGCCCGCCGCCTTCAGGGGTGCGCCTCGCCCGAGGCCTCGGACCGCGCCGATGGGATTCGCCCCTTCTGGGACGGATCGGCGAGCTTCACGTGGATGATGTCGAAATCGGTCACGTGGAAGCCGAGGAACATCCCGTCGCCGCTCGGTTCGGACCGGTCGCTCGCGCGCCCGTCCTCGACGATGACCCCGGCGTCGAAGCGGCCCTGGATGGTCAGAAAGAGGTCGCGGATGGCAACGCGGTCGCCTGCGACGATCACGTGATCGTAGGCTTCATCGAGCGCATCGAGAATGAGGTTGACCCGATCGGCGTCGAGCGAAGCCGCCGAGGCGCGCGGGCTGCCGCAGGCGATCAGGTGGACATCGCTGCCGGGAACGCGCCGGATCACGGCGTCGAAGGTCGCGGTCCCCACGATCAGGTCAATGATTCCAGGCCTGCTGGCGAGTCCGAAGGAACCTGCAAAGCCGGCACCCGTCTCGCTCCAGTCAACCAGGATGACCTGCTGACCCGTGCTCGCAAGAGCCGACGCGATGTCGCCGACGACGTTCTGCACCGGCGTGCCTGGAGCGCCGCCGGTCACCACCGTTCGGTAGCCGCCTTGTCCTCCCGCATTGGCGATGAGCCGCCGGGCGACGCTTCTGCCTCGGCCGCTTGCCCGCGACGCG